>PLZT01000587.1 GCA_003152255.1 Methylocystaceae bacterium
CCTAATTGATGACAGGCCCTAGTTGCTGCATCGCTGATTAAGGCCGGAACCGCGAGCGTTCGCGTTCTCGATCTTCCGGGGCTTGGCACAAAGCAGGATATTCTCGATTGGGCGGCGTCTGGCGGAACCGCCGAAATGCTGCTCGATCTGGTCGAACACAGCGCGCGGCCGTGGACGCCAGGCAACGCTCACGGCAATGGACAAGACTACGAAGGCGACGGCTCGGAGCAGCCTCGCTCACAGCCCCTCGAGCCCCCGCGCCCATTGCGCCGCGAAGCAGCTCCGGCCGAGCCCTTCCCAATCGAAGCCCTTGGCGACGTGCTGGGCGCCGCGGCGACCGCCATCGTCGATAAGGTGCAGTGCCCGGACGCCATCGCGGGCTGTAGCGTGCTCGCCGCCGCGTCGCTTGCGGTTCAGGCGCACCCCGATATTGTCCTGCCCGCGACGGGACGCGCAAGGCCGCTCACGCTTTATATGTGCACGGTAGCGGCATCCGGCGAACGCAAGAGCGCGGCCGATCATGAGGCGCTATGGCCTGTCCGCAAGCGCGAGGAAGCGCTGCGCGAAATATACGAAGCCGAGCTGCCCGACTTTAAGCGCGCTAAACGTGCATATGACGTTGCCGTGGCGCGGGCGGAAAAAACCAAGGGCGGACGGGAGGAAATCGAGGCCGCGTTGCTCGCGGTAGGCGACGAGCCGAGGGTGCCACTCACTCCGGTTTTGACGTGCGGCGAGCCGACGCTGGAGGGCCTTCATAAACTCTTCGCCACCGGTCATCCCGCGCTCGGACTTTTCAGCGACGAAGGCGGATCATTCATCGGCGGCCACGCCATGAGCGACGAAAATCGCTTGCGGACGATCGCCGGCTCTCCTCGCTGTGGGATGGCGCGCCGATCCGACGCATTCGCGCCGGCGATGGCGCCAGCGTATTGCCAGGACGCAGGCTCGCCTTGCATTTGATGGCGCAGCCCGACGCCGCCGCGCGGATATTGGCCGACGACGTGTTGCTCGATCAGGGTTTTTTGAGCCGTCTGCTTGTTGCCTCTCCACTGTCGACAACCGGCACGCGGTTCCAAAAAGCCTTGTCGCCGGAAACCGAGCCGGCGCTGCGTCGCTATGGCGCGCGCTTGCTCGATATTCTGGAAACGCCACAGGTCCTTTTGGCGGCCACGCGCAATGCGCTCGATCCGCGTCGTCTCGAATTTGATGCAGCCGCGAAGGTTCAATGGCTCGCCTTCGCCGACTTTGTGGAAAAGCGACTCGCGCCGGGCGGCCAGCTTGAGCCCATTCGCGGATTTGCGAACAAACTTCCCGAACATGCCGCGCGCATCGCTGGTGTGCTCGCCCATGTGGACGATCCGATTTGCGGCTCAATCGATCGCAGCGTTCTCGACCGGGCCATCGCAATCGCTGATTTTTTTACGACCGAGGCGCTCCGACTCTTCGACGCCGGGCCGTGTTCGCCGAAATTGCGCGAGGCGCAAAAGCTGCTCGATTGGCTTCAGACGACATGGAAAGAGCCACTGATCGGGCTGAGGGTAATCTACCGGCGCGGGCCAAACTCGATCCGCGACAAATCCGCAGCGAAGGCCGCCGTCGCCGTGCTGGAGGATCACGGGTGGCTGCAAAAGCATAGAGAGCCCCCTTCCCCGTGGTTGATGGAAAGCCCGTGAAAGAGGCGTGGCGCATCGTGAGGGAGGCGTGAGCATGGGCGTTTTGGCATCCTTTCTCGCTTCGCAAACCGCCGATGAAAAGTCGCAACGTCACGACGAAAAGTCGCAACGGAGTCGCAGCGAGTCGCAAGGTTTCTCTAGCGAGTCGCAAAAGTCGCGGGAGTCGCAGGCTCTTTTGACTAAAAATGAAGCCTCAATAAAACATATGGTTAAGGATAAGGTATATCTTATTGAAATTCCTACAGTTGACGGGGAGTTGTCTCTTCCTTCGCCTGCGGAAAATGAAAATCCAGTCACGCCCGTTGCGACTTCTGCGACTTTTGCGACTTTAGCCGCCACGCCGGCGCAATCCACACCCTCCGATGACGCCAGCGCCAGCGTGGATAATCTGCTCGAGGCTATGGCCGCCGAGAATGAACGCCGACGCGATTGGTGGAAACAACCGGTCGAGGGCTGGCGCGAGGGCCGTATCGCCTGGCGTAGCGTCGTGACCGGCGAGGAAACTGTGCTGCGCTTCCCGAAGCCGAAGCGGAGCGGCCAATGACCGCGCAAGCCATCGAGCGTTGCGCGCCGCGCGCCGCGGCGGAAACGCCGAGCGTCGCCGCGTGTTCGAGCGATGCGGAATTCCTCGCGTATGTCGACGGGTTGGAGGTTACGGCTCGCGCCATGATCGAGGCGGCCGTAGCGCAAACCGCCGCCGGCAATGTGCTGCTCGAAAGCTGTCGCGCTTTGCGCCTGCTAGGCCGAGCGTCCGCGCCGACTGATATTGCCGGCGATCTAGTCCCGATTGCCAGCGCTGCAAAAATGCTCGGCGTGACCAAGGCCGCCGTGCGCAAGAAGGCATGGCGCAAAGGCGTGTGCGTGCGCGTCGGCGCCCGTCTGTTTATTCATCAGACCGCGATTTCGGCTCTCTATGGGTGACGTTTGTCCACTACTTGCTTCGCTCCTTGTCCACTTTGCCTCAGTGCGAAGCGCAGGGAAGCTTGGTAGATTCGAAGTTGGTTGGAGAAGAGCGAGGCGACGATGAGCGATCTGGATTTTGCGCGGGGCCTGGCGAGTGAGCGGACGCGATTCCGCGAAATTGTCCTGGCACCCGAAGCCGCCGGGAAAGAGCGCGAGGCAATCGAGTTAGCGCTCAATTCGCAGCTTTCGCCCGACGCCGCGCGCCGGACGCTGCGAGGATTGGCGGATGCTACGCCCCGGCGGCCAAAAACAATTTGAGGGGGCTCCAGAGGGTTCGCGGGAAGTCCGATAACGGCAGATTTTCTCCGGCCCCTCAAATGTCGTCAACACCGGCCAAGAAAATCGCTGCCGCACTTTTTATTCACGCGGTCCGCGACGAAAAAAGGGAAATCAAATCATGTCCGAAAAAGTCTCTCCTCCGTTGACCAAGACGCTCGAAACCGCGCAAAAATTGTGCTCGAGCAAGGGCGCGAGCGTCGCCGAACTGGAGCGCGTGATTTCTTCGCTCCCTGGCGCGATTGAGGCGGCCGAGAGCGGCCAAACCGCCTTGAAAGGGCGTCGCCGCGAGATGTTGCTCTCCGGCTCGGACAGCGATCTGCTCAAACTCGACGCCGAAACCGCCGCGGCGGATCGTTTGCACGATCGGCTTCGCGCCGTTGCGGATGAATTGGACGCGCGGCTTGCGCATGCGCGCGAAAATCAGCATCGGGAGGAAGTTGATCGGCTACGTCAGGAAGCGCTCGCCGCAGCCGCATTAGCGGAGGGGCTTTACGAAAAAACATATCTCCAGGCCGGCGCGTGCCTCTTGGTTGTGATCAAAAGCTTCGCCGAAGCCGATGCGGCGCGTGAGCGCTACAGCCGCGCATCGGGCGACAAGAGTCTCTCCACGCCGGAAACAGTCCTTCGCAATCGCCCGGCTATGGCGCGTAAGGTTGTCCATACGGAAATTGTGGAGCTCTTTGTTTTGGAGGGCGAAACGCAGCCCGCGAGCGAAATGGTTCAAGAGCATATTCAAGCGACCGGGATGGCTCCGCCGGCGAGACAGGCCGAAATCCGCAGCGGGTCCCCCGTTTATGTGCGCCGAAAATTTCGCAAAAACGTCGTCGCGCAGCCGGTTTCCGCGATCTTCGCGGGCTCGCTCGCGCGTGAGATTGTCCTTCCCCCGCTTCGCGCCGGCGAGCGCCATCTATGGCACGGCGAAAGCGACGGCCGCGAGCGGTCGACCATTGTCGCAGCCGTCGACGCGGCGCTCGAACGAATCGCGCGGCTCGAAACAGGCGAAAGCAATGCTCGTCCCGCGCCGGAAACCATCGAATATGAACTTCTGCCCGACGCCGACTCCGCCGCGACGGCGCGAGCGATCGAGGAGACGCGCCGCGCCGCGCAGTAGGGCGTCAGGGATTAACATGCGGCTCGGCCTTAGGATTCACGCGCGCCGCTTTCACGAAAGGGGAATGCTTTGTCACACTCTATCGACCCGGCGGCCAGAGCGCGCCACCAAAAGGCGTTTGGATATATTTCCGGGCCTCGCGCCGCCGCGCCGCCGCCGGCGCTTCACGATCTCGCGGCGAGCAATCCGGCTGTTCGAACAGCCTTCGAACGGGCGGGCCTTTTGCCTATCTCCGAGCCCTCGGCGCGCGCGGCTCCGCCGAGGCCGGCGCCTGTGCGGGAAGCCGCCGGCGACGATCCGTGGGATGCAACCATCTTGGCGGTTTGCGCCGAGAAGGGTCTTAAGCCGCGTGGCGGCCTCGCTTATGCGCAGGGCGTCTCGCCGGGCGCTGCGGCTCGCATCTCGCGCGAGCCGTGGCCCACGACGCCGGGCGCGCTTCCTTGGAGCGTTGTCGCCGAGCGCCTCAACGCCAAAGCCGACTTCGGGCCTCGCGACGCCGCGCCGCTCCAAACGAGTCCGCGCGGCGCGCCGGCGGCGCCAAGCTTCGGGGCGACCCACACGGGCCGCGCATCGACGGGTGAAGGCGCGGCGCCCTGGGGCTCAATCATCGCTCAGCTAAATGAAGAGGCTGGCTTAACCGACAAAGCGCGAGGCCGCGCAAACGAATGATGCCGAGAAACCTTTGAGGGCATTTGGGGCTGTCCAATATCGGTAAGCCTTCCTCCGGCTCGGCGTCATGTTTGCCAATATGACGGCCAAGGAAAGCGCGCCCCAGCTCATTCAACCAAGGCCGCCAGGCGCGGTGAACGCAAGGAAATGTTCCCAATGCCTAATATAGCCCTTGAACTTTCAGAGCCCGTCGAGCTCTTCGGCGAGAGAGTTTCCGAGATCGAGATTAAGGAGCCGCGCGCGAGCGACTATCTCGAACTGGGCGAGCCGCGCATTTTCGCCCGCACGCCCGACGGTTCGTTCTATGCCATCGAAGACGTTGGCGTCGTGAAGGCATATCTCTCCCGCTGCATCAGCAAAAAGGATTCGGCCGGCAAGGAGATGCCGAACCAGGGGCTAATCGCGATGATGGCGCTTTCCGACATTCGCCGGGCGCGCGAGGCGCTCATCTCTTTTTTTTCGGATGTCGCCCCGGCGACATAGCAACCATGATGGACAACCTCGTTTTCGGCTTCGGCGTTTCGCTCGGTGAAGTCGAGGGCATGCCGTTCAGTAGAATTAACTATTGGCATGAACGGGCGCTGGCGCGACGTAATGCGGAAAAGGGCGGCAAATCATGACAACTGTTCTTGAAAAAAAGATCGTTATCGCCGCCGATGACTTAACCGGCAAGGCATTCGCGGGGATTGAAAAGCGCATCGATGCGCTGGCCAAAGCGTCGAAGCGTCTAAGCGGCGGCATTGGCGGCAAGATGGACCTCATCGGCGGCATGTCGGGCTTCGACTCGCGCACCCGCAGCGCCGATATGATTTCGCGCATGTCGCTGATCAGTCGGAGCGCCGAAAAGGTGAACTCCTCGCTGAGCGGTCTCGCCATCGGCCTCGCGCCTCTTATAGCCTTGAAGGTGAAGGACTTTGCCGGCGACGTCATTCACACATTTCGCGAATTCGATGACGCGCGGCGCTACCAGAAAGCCATTCTCGGAATTAGCGACGAACAGCAGAAGCCGCTCGTCAATCAGGCAATCCACCTGGGCGGCGCGACCAGGTATAACGATATTCAGGTTTTGGAGGCGCAACTCAGTCTCGCGCAGCGCGGCATAAAGCAAGACATGATCATTCCGATGGTCAATTTCGCGGCGCAGTTCGGCCAGGCGATGAATGTGGATTTGCCGACGGCGGCGACCGCGCTGGAGAAGACGATCTTCTCGACCGCGCAAAATATGAATGACACGGCGACGGCCATGAAGACGGCGCAGCACGTCACCGATATCATGGTCAAAACCGCCAAGATCGGCGGCTTGGATGCGAACGCCATTCAGATGTATTGGAAATTCGGCGGCGCTTCCGGCCATGTCGCGGGCCTTTCGCTGGAGACCATGGGCGCCATGGCGGCGATGATGTCTCGCGGCGGCGTTTCAGGCGAGGAAGGCGGCGTTGCGTTGCGTTCGATTGCCGGGTCTCTCGTTAGCCCGACAACGAAAGGCATGCTCGCGCTCAATGCGATGGGTATCGATTTCAGCAAATTTGCTACCATTTCGAAGACTATGACCCCGGAAAATCTGGAGATAGCTACCAAGCGCGAATTGGCGATTAAGTTTAGCGATAAACAAAGGGAAAATATTGGCGGTATAATGCACAACCCTGAAATAATGAATGGGCAGGCTGATTTTGTTAAAGCAATTGTCGATGAATTTCCAGATATGTCAAAGCTTGAAGCCAAGCAGATGGCGCAGATTGTCAAAGGATTCTGGAAATCCTCTACAGAAAGCGTCGATACCGAGGGACTGTTGCGTGAAATCATCAAGAGCAATCCAACGGCGGCGCAGGCCAATTCGATCTTCACGAAGCAGCAGGGCGGCCGTTTCGAGGTGATCGCCCAGCGCGGACTTGGTGAATTTTTGAACTTCCGCGATCAGCTCGCGCATGTGCAGCCGGGCTTCGCGGGAAGCATCGCCGAGGAGCGCATGGCCGGCTTTTCCGGCGCGATGTCGCGGCTGGAGGGGTCGACGAAGAACCTCGAAACGGCGTTCGGGCGCGCCGATGACTCATTTATTACGCCGCTGACTGACAAGGGCGGGCAGCTCATTCAAACATTTGCCGAGATGGATTCCTCAGTCCACTTGGCGGCTGAAGCGATCGGCGTGACTACTGCTGCGATTATCGGCCTCGGGATAGCGAGCAAGGCTGGAGCTGTCTTAAATGGCTTAGCGGCGTTGGGGGCGGCGGGAGGCGCGACGGGTGGCGTCACGGCGGCTGCGGGTGGCGCTGGGCTCGGGATGCTCGGGATGCTTGGGCGCGGCATCGGCTGGGGAGTTGGCCTCGCCGGGGCCGGCTACATCGGTTCTCAGGCCTATAAGAACTATAACGCCATGGACGACTCGCCGCCCACCAACTGGGGCGAGCGCATGGGCGATAATTTCGACGAATGGGCCGGCTGGGGTCGCTGGTCGACGGAAAATCAGCAAAATCGGCTTAATCGCGCCGGAATTGGCGGCGTTTCGCCGGGGCTGTCGTCATTCGGCTTTGGCGCCGGCGGTTCGCAGACGCCGGTCAGGCTGGAAGGCTCGGCGGCAATCACCAATCGCGTCGAAGTGTCGATCAACAACGATCTGCTTATCGCCACGATCGACCAGCGCATCGACGCGCTCGGCAATCTTCGCGCCGACACGGGCATGAGCATGCCGGAAACGACGCCGGGCGCTGGCAGGGGAGAGTAATACTGTGAACGACGAAAAATCTTTCGCGGCCGGGCCCGTGGGCAGGCCTGAATCTTTGAGCCTTCCGGCCGGTTATTGGCAGGCCGCCGACGATTTTGCGAGACTTCGCCAGCAAGTTGAAACCCACAACATTGGCCGATGGCAGCGCGGCGCGTCCGTTGGTGGCGGCGAGCCCTATGATGCAGAGCGAGCGCTTAAAGAGTTGGGCGAAGGCATTGCGAGAAAGGAACGGCAGGAATTAGCGCCTTTGGCGCAATCGATCGCGCAGCGCATTGTTCTCGCGAATCTCGCGCTGTTCTATTTTCGATTGGCCTGCGGATTGAGAGTCAATTACGCGCTGCGGGAGCTTGTCGAGTTCCGCAAGAATTGCTTCGCGATGATTGATGCGAACATTGTTGTTCATTCGTCGGACGCCGATGAGATCGCGGGCTATCGCGCGATGATCGCCGAGGATTTGGAAAAGTTTTTCGGCGTGATCGAAAATGCCATCGGGCAAATGGATTTCGCCAAGGCGCCGATCGGCGGAAGGGCCTGACGCTCGGCGCGATCGCCGCACATAAGGGGAGAAATAGATGCTCAGCTTTAGGGTCGACGTGGCGTCGCTGAAAAAGCAACTAGACCGCGAACTGATGCGCCTCTCGGCCAAGATCCCGCAAGCCATCGCGCGCGGGCTAAACGAGGGTGGAGACAAGGTCCGCACCCAAGTCCAGCACGCGCTCCAGCGCCAGACGGGGCTGACCATGTATAGCTCCGTCACCTCGCGAGTGCATACTATGCGCGCCTATCCCGGCATGCTCAACTATCAGATCATCGCCAAGGGCAAGCCGGGGATTCCGATCAAGGAATTTCGCGCAATACTCAGGCCTCGTGGCGTCGTCGCCTTTCCTTGGGGGAAGGAGCATGACTTCAAGCGATCTTTCGTCGGCAAGGGTCGCGTCTCGGGAAGCTTTCTGGCACGCCTCGGAAAAGAGCGATTTCCCTTGCGCCGGCTGTTCGGACCGTCCCTGGCGAAGGAGTTGGACAAGGACGAATCGGCCCAGGCTTTCAATAGCGGCGCGAGCGCGTTTGTTCCGCCGGCGATCGAAAAGCATCTCGATAAACTCTTGGGCTGAAGACGCGGCGCGCGTCACGGGAGCGGCCTCGCGCGGCCCATTGGAGGGGGGGTCTCCAGGGGGTCACGGGTCCTTCCTAGCCCTCCCCTTGCCCCACGCCGCCGCCGCAGTCCGAATAAATTCTAGTCAGACCGAGTTCAAACAGGGTTGCAGGTGGGTTGCAGGTGGGGTGAACGCATGGACTCTGGGGTTGACGCTCCCGCGCTTTGGCTGTCGGTCTCGGCTTTAGCCGCCCAGCTTGGGATATCGAGACAGGCGCTCTCGAAACGGGTTGATCGTCTCAAGGCGCAAGGCCTTATCCGCCCGCGTCCAGGTCCGCGCAACGCGGTGGAAATCAACGTCGCGGAATTTGATCGCGTCATCGGCGAGACAACGGACCTCGCGCGCTCGACGACACATACCGCCGCACCCGCCGTGGCCGCCACGGAAAAAGAGCCGCGCGGGTTTGTCTACACCGTTGAGCAGGCGCGGCGTGTCGCCTATCAGGCCGATATCGCCAAGCTCGATCTCGACGAGCGCTTGGGCAAGCTTCTGCCGGTCTCCGAGGTCGAATCCGCCATGGTGCGCGTCGCCGAGGCGATGGTGCGCCAGATTGACCAACTTCCCTCGCGGGCGGACGATATAGCGACAGCCGTTGGAGTAAATGGCGTGAATGGCGCGCGCGCGGCGCTCAAAGCCTTCGCTCGTGATCTACGCGAGACTCTGGCGCGGGAACTGAAACTGCTGGACGCTTCGGACGGCTCGTGATGGCCGACGTGGTTGACGCGCGGCAATTTACGCTCGCCTGCGATCCTTTGCGTTTTCAGCGCGTCAACCGTGGACGGGGCGCGCGCGGCGGCGCTGGCGACGCTGGCGGCGGTTGGCCGGGGTATCGATCCCGTCGACGATCGCCAGTCGCTTCGCGCCGCGCCAAGCGTTTCCAGCGCCGCCGCGCGCTACCTCGTCGAGCATGTCGACGTGCACAATGCGCCAAAGACGGCGGAGGGTGCGCGGCTCTCGATCGAAAAACACATTCGCCCGCGCCTCGGCGGTTTGCGCGCGGCTTCGGGGTCGCATCTTGCGATTCCGTTTTGCGTTCCCGCCCGTGAGTCGGCATTCTCTGCGCCATTGGGAGGCGAAATGCGAGCTCTTGGCCGATCGATCCGTCTCGCCATCGTGGGCATGGCTATCCTGTGGCCGATCGCTGGCGCGCAAGCATGCAGTGGTTGCGGTTGTCGCGGCGGTCCGGGCTACCGGGGGCCGAACGGTCGTTGCGTAGGTTGGGCGGATATTGGGCGGATATTGGGCGGACTTGCGGCGACCCGCCTAGCACTCGATGCACTCCGGAAGGGCCGAACGCCGGCGCTGAGGAAGCGGCGAAACTTGGCGCTAAGGCGATCGAAGCCGGAAAGCAAAAGCCCGGTGGCCCGAAATGAAAGCTTCCCCCTGGTCGATCTTGCTCTTGGCGTTCTCCGCGCCGGCCTTCGCCGACGATCTCCCGCTGAACCCGGCGGTGACGCAAGAGACCATCGCGACAACAATCTGCGTTCCGGGCTGGACAAAGACAGTTCGCCCGTCCGCGCGCTACACGGCGGCCATCAAGATCAAGCTCATTCGAGAATTGGAAATCCCCGAAGAGTTGCTGGTCGACTTCGAACTGGATCACCGCATTCCGCTTGCTCTTGGCGGCGCGCCTTCGGACGAGCGCAATCTCGAATTACAGCCTTGGGACGAGGCGGGGGAGAAGGACCGGATCGAGACATGTCTTTCGCGGGCCGTCTGCGCCGGCACTATCACACTGGACGAAGCGCGCCGGCGCATATGGACTGACTGGCGCTCAGTTGGGAAGGTTTGCCAATGATCGGTTGGTTCCGTCGCCGCGCCGAATACCGCGCACTCATTGAAGCCGACGCCAAGGTCTTAATCGAACGATTCGGCGAGCAAGCCTTTTCCGAGGCGCGGTTTCGCCAGCACGATGCGCCGGACGTCGTGGACGCCAATCGCCCGCCTGGGCATTGGGAGCGGGTAAAAGAGGCGATTCGGCAAATCGAAAGCCGGCGCTAACACGCGCTGTCACCATCAATTCCCCTTTTGATCTTGACCGCACGATTGAGAACTAGCTTGGGAGGCAGCTAGTTTTAGAATATATCCGAGACTTGGCATACCGGAGCGCTCCGCCATAACCGCCAATTGTCCACACATATCGGCAATATATTTTGCGGTTTCGCGCGGGTTAACCGTAATAAACCCGCCATCTTTAAGTTTGTTTATTTGCTTTTTAGTTTCTGGCGCTCTTGTCATCGCACTCTACTTTAACTATAGCCTATTGTTGATTTGGCAACTCGTGAGTCGCGCAATAGCCATAGCGTAGCATTAACGCGCGGTTAACCAAGGGAAACCATAGGGAACGGTTAATTAAATCAGCGCCTACCTCCGAGGCGTGCCCTCGCCAGCCCGGGGAGCGCTCTTGCCGGCACCTTGGCTCAATCCGCTTGCGATTGCGGGTGAAAATTACGGGCGGCCGGTTTTTGCGTTTGGACGCGCGCGCGTTACGATCTGCCCCATGTGCGGACGTTTCACGCAAAATCTCTCATGGGCGGAAATCCATCGCTTGGCCGGTCTGATCGGGCAGCCGCGCAATCTCGCGCCGCGCTACAACATCGCGCCCACAACGCCGATAGAGGTTGTTCGCGCCTCGGCCGCCGGCAATGAGCTAGTCCCGATGTATTGGGGCTTGTTCCCTCATGGTGGAAAAAGCCGCTCGCCGAGCTTCCCTCAACCTTCAACGCCCGCGCCGAGACGGTCGCCGAGCGGCCGATGTTTCGCGGCGCGTTCAAATACCGGCGCTGCGTCATTCCAGCTTCGGGATTTTACGAATGGACCGGGGCGAAAGGGGCGAAGACGCCGCATTATTTCACGTCGCGCGACGGCCGCCCGCTGGCGCTCGCCGGACTATGGGACCATTGGAGCGGTCTAGATGGCGGCGACGACCTTCCGAACGCGACAATCGTCGTCGGCGAGGCGAGTAATTGGATGCGGCGCTTTCACGACCGAATGCCGGTGATTCTCGATTGGTGCGACGCGGGCGCGTGGATGGCGGGCGAAAGCCCTGGCGCGCTGTTGCGGCCGCCGCCCGATGACGCCTTGCGGGAATGGATCGTCTCGACGCGCGTGAACAGGGCCGGCGCTGGCGACGACGAACCGGCGCTTATCGAGCCGATCGAACATGCTTGAGCCGCACCCCCGCCCTTCAGGCTTCAGATGGCGCCGCACGGCGTTCACGCGGATCGACGGCGCGGTCGACATCGCCGAGGATGATTGGTCGCTCCAAATCGACGGGCTGTCCGCGGCGCGCATCTATCGCGTGCGCTGCGGTCCGCACGATGGGCGATGGTTTTGGGGTGTCCAGATCGGCCCTGGTCGCGTTCCGTTCAACAGCGGGGCGGGTAACGCGGACGGCGGCCGGGAGGCGCGCGACGCTTGTGAGGCGATCTTGCGGGCAATGGGAGACGCCTAAGCGCGGAAATCGCCGCGCGCGGCGACGACCTCGGCGCTGTGACAGGAACCTCGCTCGATAAGGGCGTGGAATTGGACGCGCTGGCGAAGCTGCCCAAGGATGAGCGCAAGGGGCCGAAGATCACAGCCGTTGACGACGGGCGCGCTGAAATCACCTCGGACTGTCGGCGCGGCAGAGATTTGCAATTAACTTCTGGCCTGCGACGTTTGGTCTCTTGGCGCCGTGAAGAAAATGCATCATTTTTTTAACCAATGCAGATATCATGAAGGGGTAGAAAGTCAGTCGCCCAGCTAGAAAGTGGGAGATGGGTCTTGTTTTCCGTAATCCTTCCTCTCGCAACTTAAAAAGTGTGAATGGAGACTAAGATGAAACGCTTCGCCGTCGCCCTTTTGTTGTCCGGCATTTTCGCGACAGCTGCTCTCGCCGCAGATGTGAACTGTTGCAAGGCTTGCTGCAAGAGCGAAAATTGCATCATGACGCACCACAAAGCTCATGACTGCCTGGGCCATCCACCATGTAAGTGAGTTGGTTGCGGAATAGCTCCTAATAAACGCCTGTTCGACACCCAGCCTCGACGCTACATCTGCGCCGAGGCTTTATATTTTGTGTATATTTTGGCATGTGAAACTGTAGACTTCTTGGGTAGCCTAGAGGCGCGCTGACGTTGCCTATCTCGGCCATCAAGACTTCCTCACCCTCGCGCCCGCCCCGCCGCCGTTCTCGGCGATGAACTCGAGGCGCTTGCGAAGCTGCCATCCAGTTGGCAGGGAGCGCCCTCATATCTCCGCGCCCGAGTCCTATGTATGTGGGAGCTCGAAAGAGTTAACTTGGCCCGGTTAATCGCCGGGCTCTTTTTGAGCTCATGCCGGCCCAGCAGCGAGACCTACGCGAGGNNGGGCGGCGCTCGCTTTTAGGTCCGGCGGGCATTTGGTTTTCCTTCAAGCTCATCAAGAATCCGTTCAGCTTCGGCGATGAGCCTTTCCTTTTCGTCTAAAAAAATACCCCGCGCGGCCAAGCCGCCCACCCATGCGGATCGGGCCTCTTCATCAGCCATCCATTGCACGCGCTGATGGATGGCCGCTAATTTTGACAACAGCTTCTTTTGCTGCTCGCTAAATGGCATCGGTAAGAGCCCCCGCTTTGCGCCAAGCCTACCAGGGAGATTGGCCCCGCGCNNGCCCGTCAAGGTGGCCAGATTTCAAGCCGAGACGCCGCCCCTACTCGTGTCTTTTCGGAAGTCGTTCAACAAGAGCATGAAGCTCTTCGTGCCACTTCTCAAGTTTTTGTAGCCACCTCGTAGAATTCTCCGAGCCCTCCGTCGCGCTTGTTGCCTCTCTAATGGCGGCGTGAACCAAGCCCAATTCTTCAATCAACGCTTTGCGGCGCGCCTCCAAACCGTTTTCTAGTTTTTCAAGCCTGTCCATATTGCCATTCCCTTGCGTCGAAC
>PLZT01000709.1 GCA_003152255.1 Methylocystaceae bacterium
GCGTAATCCCTGCTGGACTGCCTTGACCACGGCAGTTTTTTGAACCAGCGCATATCAATTGTAACCTTTCTTGCAGCGGCTACACCGTGTCCGAGGTCGGGAGTTCCGGGTTGACCGGGGAGGGCCCGAGCCGTCCGGGTGAACCGTCCGACGATAGGATTATTACCAAAGACAGCAGCCATTTTCACCTGGAAACGCCTTATCTCTCGGCTCTTCAAACCGCAAGTGTGAATTTACGTGGAATAAGGGCTCTGACGCAATTTTGGCGCATTTTTCGATCAGCTCGCGCCGATGAGGCGCGCTTCGAGCAGATCGAGTTTCGCGCGTGTTTCGTCCAATTCTCAGCTCTTCAGCGACGGATAAATCAAACATGTTCCGTCGACGTCGATATCAATCGGGATCACCGAAAGCGGGGCGACCGCATGCTCAAGCTGCTTTCGTTGCTCTGGCGGGATGAGCGCCACGAAGAATCCGCCGCCTCCCGCCCCGCAAAGCTTCGCGCCATGCGCTCCGGAAGCCATGATGGCGTCGTAAGTCTCGTTGATTGAATCGTTGGTAATCGCTTTCGCCAACCGACGTTTGATAAACCACGATTCCGATAACATACGACCGATGTCCGCGAGAAAATCGCCTTTGTCCGATTCGAGGATCGCGACGCATTCACTGACGAGTTGGAGCAGATCGCTCAGATTGGAGTCGATCGTCTGTTCTCTGATCGCAGCCACCTGAGCGCTCGCCGCGTCGGTCGCGCGGCGTCCGATCCCGGTATGCACCAGCACTAAGTTCTGACGCAGAGCTGAGAAAGTTCGCCCCGACACTTGCAACGGCGTCACGCGGATGCGCTCGCCGTCAAATTCAAACTTGTTGATGCCGCCGAAGGATGTGTGCAATTGATCCTGCACCCCAACATTTTCGCGCAGCACATTGCGTTCGATATGAATGGCTAGGCGCGCCAAGTCAATTTTGGTGACCGGATTGTTGTCGATGGAATGAACGAGCTTCAGAAACCCGACCGTGAACGCGGATGACGAACCAAGGCCGCTGCCGGTCGCCGGAAGGTCCGACATGACGCTGATGTCCAATCGCTCCTTTATGTCGAAATGCCGCAGCACCTCGCGCACGACTGGATGTTGTATTTCGTCGATGGCTCCGCAATGCTCCAGCTTCGAATAGGCTAACCTATAATTGTAACCCAGGAAGGGATTTAAACGCAGCGCGGCGATATGGATGTATTGGTTGATCGCAAATCCGATCACAGCGCCGGCTCGCCGATGAAAATACTCGGGATAGTCCGTGCCGCCGCCGAACAGGCTCACGCGCAACGGGGTGCGAGTCATCCACAACATGAATCATCTCTTATCGGTTGGTCCGCGTCTGAAGAAAACATATCCCTCGACAGTTTCGGCCAAAGCCCGTGTGCGCTAAAAAACTCGGAAAGGTCATTCCCCTGGAAGTGGTGGCCTTTGATGCCCGCGGCCGCGGCCGCCACTAAATCCGTATCGCGATCCCCGACCAGGAAGGAGTGTTTAGCGATCACTGGCCATTCCGCGATGGCGCGAAGCAACATGCCCGGACTCGGCTTGCGATCTGGATGATCGGCCCGGTAGGCTTCGACAGACCCTTGCGGATGATATGGACAATAAAAAAACGCGTCGACATGCGCGCCGCTGAGCGCCAACCAATCGCGGATTTGATCATGCAGGACGTCGATTGCGCTTTCGTCGTAATAGCCGTGCGCCACGCCGGCCTGATTGGTAATGACGAATACGAACCAGCCTGCCTCATTGAAAGCGCCGATCACCTCCGCCACCCCGGCCAATAGGTCCAACTGATCCCAGCTGTGAACATAGCCGTGGTCGACGTTCATCACGCCGTCACGATCAAGAAAAAGGGCGGGACGCTGCATGATTGTTGGGAGGTCGCACCGAGCTTGGGACAAGGTTTGCGGCAGGCCGATGTCGATGAAGTACCCCTTGCGAGGCACGCCGACGAGACGGGCGCATGACGCCAGCTTCGGAAAGACGTCGGCTTCCAAAGACACCTGACCATTTCCGATTGCGTCGATCGCCTCGCGTCGCATGAGATAGACGCCCGCATTAATGCGGCCGTGCATGGGTTTTGCACTCGCAATTTTCTCGCGAAAGCAAGTGATGCGCGCGCCTTCCATTCCGACGGAGCCATAGCGCGCGGCGTCATCGACGTCGCGTAGAGCCATGGCCGCGAGGGCCGTTGGCGCGTCATGCAAGGCCGCCTCAAGCGCGCGATAAGGAATATCGAAATAGGTGTCGCCATTGACAACCAAAAAGAGTGGGTCGAGCTTGTCCCGCGACCATCTCAGCGCTCCTCCGGTTCCCTTCGGCTCCGGTTCGATCGCCACGCTGATGGCGGCGCCGCGTATCACGCGCCCTTCATAGCGATTGACGATTTGTTCGCCGAAGTGCCCTGCTAGAAGCAGGATGCGGTCGAACCCCTGTCTCGCGATGTTTTCAATTAACAAATCAAGAAATACGCAATTGTCACCGATCTCCATGAGCGGCTTCGGCGTCGTGCGCGTCAGTTCCTTGAGGCGCGAACCCTTGCCGCCAACCAGCAGGATCGCCTGACGCACCCGTGCCGGCGGCGCGAGCCGGCGCGATGCGCCTGGATGCGAGGTTTCATCGATCATTGGCCGGCGCCGCCATTGGTGCGGCGGCTGAGCTCGGAGACCGCGCAAACAATAGGATAGAGCGAACTGGCGAGCGCACCCTCCGCGGCAAAGGCGCCGTCAGTTCTGAGCTTGTCTCGGAACAGACCGCATAACGGAGAAGAACTTTAAACATTCGAGTAAATCTCGTTGCGCAACGTGCAGTAACCCTTGATAAGCTCCTGAATGCCCGCATCGAGTCCGTGTTGCGGCGCCCAACCGGTCGCCTCGAGCTTGGCGTTCGACACAATATAATCGCGCTTGTCCGGATCGTCCCCGATCGGTGCTTCAAGATAAGTGAAATTAGGCAATTGCTTTTTGATCGCTTCGGCGAGTTCGATCTTGGATAAATTCGCTTCGCTGAGGCCCATATTGTAGACATCGTTCTTCATTGTCTCGAAATTCCGCATTCCAAACAAGAATCCCTTGGCGACGTCGCGAACATGAATGAAATTGCGCTTGAAATGGCCCTCGAAGATCACGAGGGCGCGATCGCGCACCGCTCGATAGGTGAAGTCATTGACCAAAAGATCGATCCGCATCCGTGGGGCCATCCCAAAGACCGTGGCCAGACGGAACGCGATCGCATTCCCGCGCTCCATGACCGCCGCTTCGGCTTCGACTTTCGTGCGACCGTAAATCGAAATTGGCCGCAGCGCACTGTTCTCATCGCAGAATTTGCCTGCTTCGCCGACGCCGTAGCCGCTGTTGGTGACGGGAAACAACACTCGCTGGTCTGGCGACAGGAACGTCAACAACATTTTCACTGCGTCGCGATTGATCGAGGTCGCGCCGAGCGGATCGCGATCGCATAAAGGCGCGCCAACCAATGCCGCGAGCGGGATAATCCAGTCGGCTTTAGCGAGGAGCGGACGCAATCTAGCTTCATCGCGGGCGTCGAGACGGACAGCGTCGAACGCCGGGTTCGCGCAACTCGACGCCAGCGTATTGACGCCATGCGCAAACGTGTCCACCACGGTCACTTCGTAGCCCGCGTGCAACAAGGCAGGAACTAGCATGCCGCCGATGTAGCCCGCTCCACCCGTGATCAAAACCCGTTCGCTCATAGATATCTCCAAGATTTTCATTCATAAAGCCGCATCAAGTCCGTTCAGTCAAGCTCGGCCAGAGTCAACAACGCGGGGAGCCGACCCGCCAAATCATCGGGTCACCGGACGAGTTCGCCCCCACACTTGCGAAGGACCGGCGATTTACAGGAACAAGGCGAGATCGACGCGGCGTCAGCAATAGCCGCAAACCCTGTTTCCCTGTCGTTGTAGTGGCCGCCAGTTTTTTTTATACAAATTCCCCCGAGCCATTTGCAACCTAAGTGCGCGAACGCCCGGCTTGACTGACAGCGCCATTGATGGTGTGTGAAAAAATCGGTGACGCGTTGGGACGCGGTATGGTTCGGTCACAGTTCGGAGACCGTCGTAGCCCTGATCGTCACCCTTCGGTTTGTCGATGGCCCCTGGAGCGCCGATGGGAAAGCTGCTGAACATGCATTGCCGCGTTTGCGGACAAGAATGCGTCGAGGAATTCCTCGATCTCGGCGATCAGCCGCATTGCAATCGTCTGGTGCCTCCCGCCTTGGCGGATCGGCGTGAGCCATTCTTTCCCTTGCGGGCCGGCTTCTGCCAAAATTGCAGTTTGGTGCAAATCGACCACACTATCCCCAAGGAAAGCATGTTCTCAGACTATCCTTATGTCTCGGGAACGACGAAGACGCTTGTCGAGCACTTTCGCCAGACGGCGGAACGGCTGGTCGAAACCTATCGGTTGAAGCCGTCGGATCTCGTCGTCGATATCGGCTCGAACGACGGCACATGGTTGAAACAATATCGTCCGTTTGGAATGCGCGTCGTTGGCATCGAGCCCGCCGCCAATGTCGCCACCCTCGCCAAGCAGGCTGGCGTCGAGACCGTGGTGCGCTTTTTCAACGAGGAGACCGCGGAACATGTCCTCAGCCTGCATGGTCAGGCGAGTCTAGTGACCGCAGCCGGCGTGTTCTTTCACCTTGAGGAATTGCATGGCGTGGTCGAAGGCGTGAAAAAGCTACTGAAACCGGACGGCGTATTCTGCGTCCAGGCGATTTACCTTGGCGGCATGATCGAGAACACCGCTTTCGATCAGATCTATCACGAGCATTTGTGTTATTACACGCTGAAGTCGCTTGAGGCGCTGTTCGCACTACATGGTCTTGAATGTTTTGACGTGAGGCTGGTCTCCGTACATGGCGGCTCGCTCGAAGCGCATGTCGGCCATAACGGCGCTCGTCCCATCGAGTCCAGCGTCGCGGCATTCAGACGGCAGGAGGTCGAGCGCGGTTATGACGATTTTTCGACTTATCTGAAGTTCACGGAAAATGTCCGCAAGTTGCAGCGCGACCTCCTGGCGCTTCTGCGCGAATATGCCGCCGCCGGCAAGACGGTCCACGCCTATGGGGCGCCAGCCAAGGGCGCCACGCTGCTCAACTCTTTCGGAGTTGATGTGAAACTCGTGCCGCTCGCGGTTGAGAAAAGTCCGCTCAAGTTCGGCATGATGATTCCTGGCGCACGCATTCCCATTGTCGATGAAGCCACGGTGGAGCGCCCAGACGCCTATCTGCTGCTCGCCTGGAATTTCCTTGATGAAATCCTGGAAAAGGAACGCGCCTATCTTGAGGCCGGCGGCGCATTCATCTTGCCGGTTCCGGAGTTGCGCGTGTTGACGCTCGCCGATTTGAAGAAGTCCCACGCCCATGCCTGACGCGGTCGTCATTTTCGGCGCGACCGGTTTTGTCGGGCGCAATCTCGTGGCTCGATTGTCGGGCAAGGTCGCGCGCATCGTCGCCGTCAGCCGGAATGGCGCGCCGGTGGCGGGCGCCGATCAATGCATGGCTATGGACCGCATCGACAACATCGCCGCGCTGCCGGTCGACACGGTCGTGATAAATCTTGCGGCGCAACGTTATGACGCCAGCCGGTTCGACATGGCGCAGTCGGACATCTTGACCGCCAATGTCGAGATCGCCAACGCTGTATACCGTTTTTGCATTCGCAGAGGACTGCGCGAGGTGCGAGCGGCGTCGAGCGTTGCGGTATATGAGGCAGGGTTGGCCGTGCTCGATGATCGCCGGCCGGTCGACTTCAACGCCCCTCCAAACACAAACGAAGCCTTTTACGCTTGGTCCAAGAGGTGGAGCGAAATCATCGCGGGGTTGCATCGCGATCGTTTCGGAATTTCGACTGTGTCGTTTCGCCTGTCGAACCCTTATGGCCCACATGACAGCGTCGATTCGGCAAGCGCCCACGTGCTACCCGCTTTCGTCATGCGCGCGCTTGCACCTGGCGAGGCCTTCGTCATTAAAGGCTCTCCGCGAGTTGAGCGCGATTTCATCTATATCGACGATGTCTGCGATGTCTTCGAAACGTCGCTCGACTGGCGCGGCGAGACGGTCGCAATGAACTTGTGCGCCGGGCGCGCGAACACCTTGTACGAACTCGCTGAAACCATATTGGCGATTCTGGGCGACAAGCGTCGGATTGTGGCGAATGACGAAATGGCTCAAGGCGTGGCGGCGCGTCGCTCAACCAACGCTATGGTGATCGAGGCGACGGGCAAATCGACTTTCGCCACACTGGCCGAAGGACTCATCCCCACACTCGAATGGTATGCCAATGCGCTCGCCAGCAGCAGCAACTGATCTGATCGTCGGGGCCGACGGATTTCTCGGCCGCAACCTCAATACGTATCTCACGGCGCAAGGCCGCCTCGTCGCGCGCATCGGACGGGCCGATGGCGATCTCAGCGACTGGTCGACCGTGGAGCGCGTGTTCGGCGCCTTGCCCGAGGTCAAGCGGATTTTTCACGTCGTCACCCACCAGAGAACGGGTTCGGTCCAATACGGCCTTCAGGGCGAGTTGCTGGCGATCAACGCGCGCATACACCTTAATATACTGGAAGCTTGGCGCTTGCTGCAACCGCAGGCGAAGCTGATTTCCGCCGGCAGTTCCTGCGCCTATCCGGAGTCTGACGAGCCATTGTCAGAAACATCTTATCAAACAGGACCGCTGCATCCCTCGGTCAAAGGCTATGGCCTCGCCAAGCAACTGCTCGCCATCGGCGCTCAAGCCTATGCAGAACAATATGGCCTACGACATTTGCACTGCATTTTGGCGACACTATACGGCCCGGGGGACCACCATGAACCCGATCGCAGCCATTTCCTGGGGTCCATGTTCCATCGCGCCATTGAGGAACAGAGAGCGGGCAACACAGAGTTCCCTGTATGGGGCGATCCGAACGCGGTTCGCGAGGTGCTCTATGTCGAGGATCAAATCTCGGCCATCCTCGCCGCGGACGCTTCGTTCGAAAATCAGATTGTGAATTGCGCCGCCAATGCGCCGATAACGATTGGCGAAGCTGCGAGCGCGATATGCGAAGTCCTCGATTGGCGAGCGCCGATTGTATCGCCGCCGAGTTCGTTCCAGGGAACCCGATTCAAGGTTCTGGATTCGTCGCAGTTCCTCAAGCGGACTGGATGGCGGCCGCGTTACGGCCTCGTTGACGGCCTGCGGCGCCTTTATGCGATCGAATACGAGCAGCGGCAATGAAAAAGCCACGAGCCGAAGGCGAGGTGATGTTTTTCGATCCGACGGCTCTGCTCCTCGTGCGTTCGATGGATGATTTCTCACGCCTCCGTGGTTAGGTTTAAGCAGCGCGATGATCGAAAGAGTCGAGGTCGAGCATTTGGTGATTGGAGCCGGGATCGTCGGCTTGGCGATCGCCGGGGAGCTGGCGCGAAGCGGAAAAAGCGTCTTCGTGCTTGAAGCAGGTTCGCACGTGGGTTGCGGCATCTCGTCGCGAAACAGCGAAGTGATTCATAGCGGCATCTATTACCCGACCAATAGCCTAAAGCATCTGTTGTGCGTCGAGGGACGCCGCTTGCTCTATGCTTATTGCGATAGTCACGGCATCGCCTATCGCAAATGCGGAAAAATAGTGGTCGCCGTCGACGATCTCGAGGCGGAGGAGATCGCGGCGATTGCGCGGCGGGCCGCCCAAAACAACGTCGAGAACGTCGAAACCCTGGACGCTCCCGCGGCAAAGCGTTTGGAGCCTGCGGTTCGAGCCGTGTCGGCCTTGCACGTGAAGGAAACCGGGATCATCGACTCCCACGGTTTTATGTTGTCGCTAGTGGGAGAAATCGAGGACAGCGGCGGAGCGGTCATGCTTAATCACCGCGTTCTGTCCGGCCGCCCGTCGCGCGCGCACCGATACGAACTGGACGTCGCCAGTCCGTCTGGACGTCTAACGATCACCACCCGCACCCTGGTTCTCGCCGCCGGCCCATGGACAAACGCTTTGACCGCGGCAATCGAGGGCATGGGCGCTATCGATGCGCCGCGCCTTTTTCTGGCGAAGGGTTCCTATTTCGCATTCTCCGGACGGCCAACCTTCACTCGCCTTGTCTATCCAGTGCCGGTCCAAGGCGGACTTGGCATACACCTCACACTCGCGCTAGACGGTCGAATTCGG
>PLZT01000611.1 GCA_003152255.1 Methylocystaceae bacterium
TTCGTCACCGCCGCGCGGCGTCGAACAAGGAACATTTCTTTTAGGGCGGCGTGTCAACTCAATAAGGTATTGTTATTATTGGCTTATATCGCTGTTTTTGATGGACAAATCAGTAGAATGCCCCTAAAATGGGGACAGTCAAAAGATGCTTACAAGAGAGCGGCAAAATGAGCGACGAACAGATTATCAAAAACGCGAGCGCGGCCCTCGACCTCTATATCGAAAACTTGAAAACGAGCATGAGCCCCGCCGCCGAAATTGGCGGGATCGAAGAATTGCGCGACTTGTTCGCAACCTCGGGGCTCACGTCCGAGGATTATGTTCTCTACAGCGTTTCCGAACTGATCCGCCGCGTTATCGGCTGGCCCGAACAGCGCCGCAAAAACCTCGACAAAGCCACGTTGCAACAATCCGCCGCCACGATCACGCGCGCGCTGGAAAACATGCTCGCCGCCTGAATTCACAGCGGGCCGAGCGTTTGGCCCGCAACCCCTTCGCCCCGTCAAATCGTTTTGGAGAGAGTTATGACCATCAACAAGCAGCCGACCAAAAAAGCCGCCACCAAGACCCGCACCGCCGCCAAGAAGGCGACGGGATCGAGCGCGAAGAAGATCGCGCCGGCGATCGTTGCGACCAAGAGCGGCGACGAGCGCAAAATGGTTCCGCTGCGCATGCTCACGCCCTCAAAGGACAACGTGCGCCGCTTTACCAGCGAGGCCGGGATCGAGGAACTGTGCGCCAATATCGCCGCGATGGGCTTGCTGCAAAACCTCACGGGGAGAAGGCTGGCGAAGGGCAAGTTCGAGATCGAGGCGGGAGCCCGCCGCTTGCGCGCGCTAAAGGAGCTGGCGAAACGCGGCGCCGTCATCGAGCCCGAGGGCGTGAAGGTGACGCTCGATTATCTTGTGCCGCTGTTGGTGAAGGGCGCGGATCACAATGCAACCGAGCTTTCGCTGTCGGAAAACATCGTGCGCGAGAACATGCACGCCGCCGACGAGGTGGAGGCGTTTCGCAAGCTGATCGACGACGACGGCATGACCCCGGAACAGGTCGGCGACCGTTTCGGCAAGTCTCATATGACCATCAGGCGGCGCGTGAAGCTGGCGAAGGTGTCGCCGCGCATCATGGAGACGTTTCGCACGGGTGGCGTGACCTTGCAGCAGATGGAGGCTTTCGCCCTGTCCGACGATCACGCCGCGCAGGACGCCGCTTTCGACGGTCTCGCGACCTATAACCGCACGCCGGAGGCCATTCGCGCCCAGCTCTCGAAAGAGAAGATCGCCGCCAGTCATCGCCTCGCGCAATTTGTCGGGGTGGAGGCTTACCAGCAGGCCGGTGGAGCGATCACCCGCGATTTGTTTTCGGAGGACAACGAAGACGCGATTTTTCTCGACGACAAGCCGCTTGTCGTGACCCTCGCGACCCGGAAGCTTGAAGCCATCGCCGAGCGGACGCGCGCCGCCGAGGGTTGGAAATGGGCCGAGGTCTATCTGTCCGAGCAGGAGAGCCGCACCGGATATTCTCGCCTCGCCACCTTCGAGCGCGAACAGACCCCCGCCGAGCGCGAGGAATTTTCCGCGCTTGCGGACTATTTGGCCGAGAACGAGGGCGCCTTTGAGGCCGGCGTCTTGCCGGAAGACGAGGCGAAGGAATTCGAGGCGAAGACCGAGCGACAAGACGAACTCACCGCCTCTTGCATCGTGTTCCTGCCCGACGAAATCCCGCTCGCGGGCGTGGTCGTGGCGCTGGGCTATGATGGCCAGCCGGTCATCAAACGCGGCCTCTATCGCAAGGACGAGGCCCACGAACTCGCGGCCCTGCAACGCGCCCGCCAAGCCGCCGCCCGCGAGGAGAACGAAGCGGCGGGACTTGGAGAACAGACCGACGAGGGCGAACAGGAAGGGCAGGGCGAGGCCTACACCCCCGTCGCCCCGGTCGACATCGAGCCGGAAGGCTACAGCTAGGCCATCACCGAGGATTTGACGATTCTGCGCACCAAGGCGCTCGCGCTCGAATTGAGCCAGCAGCCCGCCGTCGCGCTTGTCGTCATCGTCCACAAGCTGGCCGAGACAGCCTTTTATCGCGGCGGATGCGGCAAGGCCCCGGACTGGAGCGGCGCNNCGCGCAGTCTCACGGCAAGCGGCAGGCGACGCCGGACGAGGACAACGACGCCGCCTTTGTCGCCTTCGACGAGCGCCACACCGCCTTAACCTCACGCCTTCCCAACCGCTACGCCGAGCTTTGGCCGTGGTTGATCGAGCAGGACGAGGCGACCTTGCGGGAATTGCTGGCCTTTTGCGTGGCGTCGGAGATCGAGGCCAGTTACCGCGACACGCGCGGCGCGCAGATTGTCCATTCGGACCAAATCGCCGCCGCCCTGAATTTCGACATGGCGCGGCATTGGCGGGTTTCGAAAGGTTTTCTCGCGCGGGTCAGTAAGAAGACGATAGCCGGCGCGGCGACCGAAGCCGGATGCTCGCCCGACGCCATCAAGGCGATAGGCGCGGCCCCCAAGGGCGACGCCGTGACAATCGCGCTGGACGCGATGAAGGACCGGGCGTGGCTTCCGCCGATGCTGCGCGGCCGGCTGGCGACCGCCGCCGATCCGCGGGGCGACGACGCCGGCGAAGAACCCTCTCTGGCCGCATAGGCCCCACAGGGCCGCGCCAATACGCGCGGCCCGCTCATTCTCCGACGAAGGTTTTTGATTATTATGGCGAAACTCACGAAGGCGCGGCGCAAGGCCCATGCCGAGGCCGAGGCGATCTTGACCAAGGACAAGATCACCGACGACGAGCGGGACTTTGTTTTTCGCAATTGGCATGAGGGGGCGACCCATGAGAACGGCGCGGCCGGCGCGTTTTTCACGCCGTTCGACTTGGCTTGCGACTTCGCGCTGGACGGGGCAGGGCGGCGCGTCATTGACCTTTGCGCGGGAATTGGCGTGTTGTCCTACATCATCCACCGGCGCAGCCAGTGGGGCGAAGGCCTCGCCGAACTGACATGCGTCGAAATAAATCCGCGCTATTTCGAAGTGGGGCGCAAGCTGTTGCCCGAGGCGCGTTGGATCAATGGCGATGTGTTCGACTGGCGAACCCTGGACCTTGGCCGCTATGACGTGGCGATTGCCAACCCGCCATTCGGGCGCGTCAAACGCTCCGGCGACGCGCCGCGCTATCGCGGCCCCGAATTCGAATTGCACGTTTTAGACATCGCGCGCGAATTCGCCGAGCGCGGCGCGTTCATCGTGCCTCAGGAGTCGGCGAGCTTTCGCTATTCGGGGCGCCCCTATTTCGACCGTCGCGCCGAGGGGCGGGCCGTCGAATTCGAGCGCCTAACGGGCGTCAGGATGGACACGGGCGCGGGCGTCGACACCAGCTTTCATCGCGACGGCTGGAAGGACGGCGCGCCCCTTTGCGAAATCGTTTGCATCGACTTCGACGAGGCGCGCGAGCGCGAGGCGACCGCTAGCCGCCGCCTTGACGCCTGCGCGCCCCCGCCAACGATCCAGCCCGCCGCGCAACTCGCGTTTCTGCGTTGAGGCAGGGAGGCGAGCGAGTGGCTCGCCCGGGGGAACCCCGCGCCGCGTTCCCCTCGACCCTTCCCCACCCGCGCCGTCTTTCAGACGGCGCCGCCGCGCTTGTTCCCGCTCCCGGCGCCATCGCCGGTCGCAACAGTCGCCGCTCGCGCGCTTCTCCAAATGCGCGGGCGATTTTACCTTCTGCTCTCTTCTTGTGCAGGACTATGCGCCATGCAAATCAAAGCCGACGCCGTCGCAAAAATCCTTGGCGGGCGGACGGGTAAGCGGCGGCTTCCTATGCCATTGCCCCGTCGCGGCACATGGGAAGGGCAGGGGCGACGTTCACCCCTCCTTGACCATCGCCGATGGCGACCGCGCGCTGCTCTACACCTGTCACGCGGGATGCGACCCGCGCGCCATTCGCGCCGCGATCGACAGGCTGGATTTGACCGGGAAGCCGCCTTACGCCTCTGGGCAAAATTCATCTTCGGGGCGCGCAACGCCAAAGACCACCAGCGCGCACGCCCTCGTTCTTTGGCGCGGCGCGCGGGCCGTCGCCGGCACTCCCGCCGAAACCTATCTTCGCGAGCGCGGCTTCGACGAGCCGCCGCCCGCCACGATCCGATTTTTGCCTCGCTATCGCTATGAGCCGCAGGGAAAATATTACGCTTGCATGATCGCCGCGATTCAAGCGCCGACGCGCGAGATCGTCGCGGTGCAACTGACGTTTCTCCACTCGGGCGGCAGGCGCAAGGCCGATGTTCCCGAAACACGCCGCACAGTCGGGCCAGTCGGCGAGGGCGCCTTGCGCCTCGCAGCCGTCGCCGAGCATATCGGAATAGCCGAGGGCTTTGAGACGGCTTGGGCCGCGCGGCTCATGCACAAA
>PLZT01000428.1 GCA_003152255.1 Methylocystaceae bacterium
TTGGGCCGCGCGGCTCATGCACAAACTGCCCGTTTGGGCCGCGCTTGGAACCAAGCGATATCTAAAGCTCAAATTTTCGCGCGAGGTGAAGCGCGTGACCATCTTCGCGGACCCTGACGCCGACGGCATGCTCTACGCAGAGAAATTCAGGCAAGGCCATCCCGAGCTTGGCGTCGAAATCGCGACGCCAAGCGCGGGAGCCGCCGACTTCGCGAAGGAATTCCAGACCAGTCGCAGCGCCGCAAAGGGTAGCGGGCGCATTTGAATTTTGGCAGTGGGTCAGTTGGATCAGGCGCCATGATTTTTCTCTAGCGATGTCGCCGTTGGCTCTCCATAATGCGGTATGGCGGAAGCTCACCCATTCACGTTCAAGATCGAGACCGACCCATTAAGCGTACGTCGATTCCGTTGGACGGTTTGCGAGGGAGGCCAAATTCATCTCCGATCCCCACATTCTTATGCGACTCGACGCGAAGCCGAGGCAGAAGCGAACAAGGCGATGTTGAAGTTTGCTAAAACGTGGCCCAGCAGCAAATGAACAATCTCCTCGGCGTCGGCAAACGTGAGAACGACTTCGCGCCACGTAAGGCTGGAAATGGTGCACAATTACGTGCCTTGCCGGGGAAAGGGCCAGGGAGCGACACGCATGAGCGATTCCATCGCAGCTTTGTTGCAGCGCGTGACGCAAGGCGTTTACGTTGTGGGCGTGGCCCACGGAGGCATGCGGAATGCTTTCACCGCCGCTTGGGTGATGCAGGTGTCCTTCGATCCCTTGTTGGTCGCCTTGAGCATCAATCCGCGGCATTCGTCATATGCGTTGCTGGAGGAGAGCCGGGCGTTCAGCGTCAACGTTCTGAAGAGAGGCCAGCTGGAGCTTGCCGCCCACTTTGGTCGGCCGGCGCGCGCCGACAAATTGGCCTCGACGGAGTGGACAACGGGCCGCACCGGGGCACCCTTACTGCGTGAGTCTCTGGCCTGGTTCGAATGCCAGGTGGTGGGCGAACACGCGGCCGGCGACCACGTGCTGGTGCTGGGAAAGGTGATAGATGGCGAGCTATTGGATTCCAAAGCCGAACCCATGACTTATCGCGAAACCGGCGCCATGGATGGCGCCTCGGCGCTGTTTCCTGACGTTTTTGGCGACTCGTGACGCCGCCTGCCCCCGCCTTTCCAAAAAAAATCGCGTGAAACGGGCGCAAGATTATCGCACGAGAAATAACCCGGTCATCGAGAGATAGCGGAGTAATGGCACGACAACGTCATGGTGATGAAAAAGACCCTCAACGCGAAAAATCTCGAAGCGCTCGGAGCCGAGCGTTTGGCCGAGTTGTTGATCGAGATCAGCGGCGGCAACGCTGTCGTGAAACGCCATTTACGGCTTGAGCTGGCAGGAGCGCGGAACCCTGCGGCGCTCGCTCGCGAAATCCGCAAGCGCCTCGCCGCCATGGCCCGTTCCCGCACTTTCGTCGACTGGCGGAATCGGCGTGCATTGGTCGACGATCTGGAAACGCAGCGACGCGCGATCATCGAGCAGGCAGCGAAGGCGGATGTTGCGGAAGCACTCGATCTTACGTGGGGATTCCTGGCGTTGGCCAATTCGATCTTCGAGCGCTGCGACGATAGTAGCGGGACGGTGATCGGGATATTTCATGCAGCCACGAGTGACCTTGGGGAACTCGCCAAAACCGCGAATACCGATCCAAAGGGATTGGCGGATCACGCCTTTCAGGCGCTAATCGAGAACAACTACGGCCAATTCGACTATCTTATCAGCGCTCTCCGTCCCGCGCTGGGTGAGGATGGTCTCGAGCATTTGAAGCAACGCATGATCGCCTTGTCCAGGGAGCCAGTTAAAAAACTCCCGGAAAAGGAGAGAAGAAAAATCGGCTGGTCATCTGCCGGTCCGATCTACGAAGACGACATCGCCAATCGACATCAAGCGAGCGTAATTCACCTCGCGTTGAAAGAGATTACCGATGCGCAGGGCGATGTCGATTCGTTCATCGCCCAGTTCGACCGCCAAACCAGAAAGGTTCCCCGAATTGCCGCACAAATTGCTCGGCGCCTTCTTGCGGCTGGCCGAACCGAAGAGGCGTTGCGGATGATCGAGGCCGCTGAACACGCGCGATCCGACTGGCCCGATTTTGAATGGGAAGATGCGCGCATCGATGTGCTCGATGCGCTGGGGAGAGGCGACGATGCCCAGGCGGCGCGCTGGTTATGTTTCGAGCGATCTTTGTCGTCAACGCACCTGCGGGCTTACCTGAAGGGACTTCCCGATTTCGATGACGTCGAGGTTGAAACTCGCGCCTTCGACTACGCCGAGAAAAACAAGGTTCTGCTTCGGGCGCTGTCGTTCCTGGCGTCTTGGCCCGCGCTGGATCGGGCGGCGAATCTTGTAATCAATCGGTCGGAAGAACTGAATGGCGACCAATACGAGATACTGACGCCGGCAGCGAATGCGCTGGCCGGCAAGCACCCGCTGGCGGCTACTCTGCTGCTCAGGGCGATGGTGGGCTTCTCGCTGGATCAGGGTCGGACCAGCAGGTATAAGCATGCCTCGCGTCATCTTCTGGAGTGCGCGAGTCTGGCCTTATCGATCCAGGACTTCGGAAAGTTCGAAACGCACGAGGCTTTTGTCGACAAGTTGCGCGCGAAGCACGGCAAGAAAAGTTCATTTTGGAGCCTCGCTTCATGAGGCGACCTTGATCGGAGCCGTGGTCGAGAGCCCGTCTCTTCTGAACAAGATATGGCCCATCGATAATGAAAACAGATAGGGTGCCGGTTTTGTAGGTTCTGGTTTTCAGGCAGCTGGACATTTTTGCAGGCATATGCTACGACATATGCCTGTCATGGGGTGTGATCTATGAATCCCGAACGCCACGTCAAACTTTTCAAAAACGGGCGCAACCAAGCTGTCCGTATCCCACGGGAGTTCGAACTCCCTGGGGAAGACGCTGTCATGCGCAAGGAAGGCGAGCGGCTGGTGATTGAGCCTGCGGTCCCGCAGTCTCTTCTGGCGCTCCTAGCGACCTTGAGTCCACTCGACGAGGACTTCGCTCCGATCGAAGAGCTTCCGCTTGAGCAAGTAGATTTGTGACCGCGCACTTCTTGCTCGATACCAACATTGTTTCCGACCTCGTCCGTCGACCGCAGGGGCGCGTCGCGGCAAAGATCGCGGAGATAGGCGAACAACAGGTGGCGACGAGCATCATCGTCGCGGCCGAGCTTCGCTACGGCGCCGCCAAAAAGGGATCGCCGCGCCTCTCCGCTCAACTTGAAGCAGTCCTTGGCGCCCTTGACGTGATAGCGTTGGAGCCGCCGGCGGATGCGGCCTATGGCAATTTGCGCGCTGCGCTTGAAAACTCGGGGCGGCTAATTGGCCCGAATGATCTTTTGATCGCGGCACAGTCGTTGGCGCTCGAAATGGTGCTGGTGACGGACAATGTGGGGGAATTCGAGCGCGTCGATGGGCTCAAGGTCGAGAATTGGTTGAGGTGACTTTCGGGCCATTCTGACGGTTGCCCGGCGGAGCGTTCATGGTAACTATTTGATATAATTGGCTTTTTAGTTCCATAATCGATATTATGCGAATCGAGTTCCGACAGCGTTTGTCCCCGC
>PLZT01000154.1 GCA_003152255.1 Methylocystaceae bacterium
CGCAGCAATTCGTTCAGCGCCAGCGGCGCCAGCAGCTTGCCATAGGGCGGATCGAGAAAGGCGAGCGTGAAGGCTTCGCCGGGCGGCGCGAGGCCAAGCTTCGTCGCGTCGCGGCGAAACACCCGCGTGACGCCGCCAAGCCCGAGCGCCTCGATATTTTCGCGCAGAAGCGCGCGCGCCTCGGCGCCGTCGTCGATGAACAGCGCGCGCGCGGCGCCGCGCGAAAGGGCCTCGATCCCGAGCGCGCCCGTGCCGGCGAAGAGATCGACGACGAGCGCGCCCTCGCACGCATTATCGAAAGCATGCGCGAGAATGTCGAAGATCGACTCGCGCAGCCGGTCCGTGGTGGGGCGCACGCTTTGCGATTTTGGGCTCGCGAGGGAGCGCCCGCGCAGGGCGCCGCCGACGATGCGCATGGTTTAGCGCGGACCGCGCGGGCCGCTTGGTCCGCTGCTTCTAGGCGGCTTGCCAGAGCCGCTGGGACCGCGAGGCTTTCCGCCGGAGCCGCCGGGTTTGCGCGGTCCATCGAATTTTTTGCCGCCATCGCCGCGCGGCGGTCTCCCGCTTGCGTCGCGCGAGGGTCTCGCGCTTTCGCCGCGAGGCGGTCTTGGGCCGCCGGCCTGTTCCTTGCCGCGCGGAGGCCTAGCGCCCTTGAAGTCGCCGCCCTCGCGCGGCGCGAAGCCGCGGGCGCGCGGCGCCTTCGCTCTTTCGTCGCCCTCCGCGCCGTCGCGCCGCAGCTTGTCGAAGCGGCGGGCGTTGCGACTGTCGGCCACGGGCGTCGCCCCCTTGACGATGACGCGCTCCACGGCCACGGCGCGGCCCTTGCGGTCGGCGGTGATCGCGCGCTCGATCCGCGCGCGCGGGCCTTTTTCGGCGATCTCCTCGCGTTGCTTGCGCAGCGCCGACACATGCTTGCGCGGTCGGTTTTGCGCCTGCTCGCGCCTTTCCTGCTGCTCCTTGGCGGAAGGCGCCTCCCGCACCGAGGCCGCGAAATCGACATTCGCGAGCTCGGCCAGTCCCTTGCCCAACTGGTCGCGCAGCACTTTCAGCTTCACCTCCTCGACCGCGCCCTCGGCGATGTCGCCAAGCTGGAACGGCCCGAAGGAGATGCGGATGAGGCGAGTCACGTCCAGCCGCAGATGCTCCAGCACGCGCTTGATCTCGCGGTTCTTGCCTTCGGTCAGGGTCATCGAGATCCAGGCGTTGGCGCCTTGCACGCGATCGAGGCGCGCCTCGATCGGCGCATAATTCACGCCCTCCACCGTGACGCCCTTCGCGAGCGTGTCCAGCATCGCCTGATCGACCTCGCCATGCGCGCGCACGCGGTAGCGCCGCGTCCAACCGGTCGCCGGCAATTCGAGCACGCGCGCCAATCCGCCGTCGTTGGTCAGCAGCAGCAGACCTTCCGTATTAATGTCGAGTCGTCCGACGCTGACGACGCGCGGCAGATCGGGATGATGTCGCTCGATATGAGCGAACACCGTCTCGCGCTCTTCTGGATCCCTGGCGCTGGTGACGAGGCCGGCCGGCTTGTGGAACAGAAACAGCCGCGTGCGCTCGCGTTCCGCCAGCGGCGCGCTGTCCACGGTGATTGCATCGCCCTCGCGCACGTTGAAGGCGGGGCTCGCGAGCACGCGCCCGTTGACGGCGACGCGACCCTCCGCGATCCATTGCTCGGCGTCGCGCCGAGAACAGGCGCCGGCCCGCGCCATCGCCTTGGCGACGCGCTCGCCCTCGAAGGCCTTTTCGCCCGACTCAACTGGGGCGGCCCGCTTGGGCTTGGCGGCCCGCAGTTTGTCGGCGGCGGGCCTTTCGAAATGCGGCTTGTTTTCGCGCGGCGTCTTGTTGGGCTCGTCACGACCGTGTGTTGGCGCGGGGGCGTCGCCGGTTCGTCGGCGCATCGGCCGCTCGCCGCCCTTCACGGGCGGGCGGGGCCGTCTTGGTTTTTCATCGCTCATGCGCTTTGATAGCAGGCAAAGCACCGCGAATGAAATAAGAGAAGCGCGCCCTCGCGATTTTTGATCGCCAGGCCGCTTCATGGCGTCGAACCAAGCAACGGAAGCCGATGCATAGAGATCCCATAAGCGCGGATCCCCTAACCGCCGCCTTCGACGCCGCCCGGCAAGCCGCTGGAGCCGGCGAGGTTCCGGTCGGCGCGAGCGTGGCGCGGGCGGGGCGAATCGTCGCGGTCGCCGGCAACCGCGTGCTGCGCGATCACGATCCGACCGCTCACGCCGAAATTCTGGCGATTCGCGCCGCGTGCAAGGAACTCGGACAAGAACGACTCGTCGATTGCGACCTCTACGTCACGCTGGAGCCTTGCGCCATGTGCGCAGGGGCGATCTCGCTGGCGCGCATTCGCCGATTATATTTCGGAGCGGAAGACGTAAAGGGGGGCGGCGTGGAACACGGCCCGCGCTTCTTCTCGCAGCCGACCTGCCACCATGCGCCGGATGTCTACGGGGGGCTGCGCGAGAGCGAAGCCGCGCGGCTGTTGCGGGATTTCTTCTTGGCGCGACGTTAGAGCAAGCTCCGAAAAAGTTGATAGACTTTTTCGATAAGAGCTTGCTCCAACATTTTGATTTTGAGCGATTTCTTATCGTTCGAACGATTCCGTTCGAACGGAAAGCGCTCTAGGCGAATTCCCGGGCTGCGCGCGCACCCGCCGACTTAATTACACCGGCGCCGCGGCGGTGAAAAGCCTCGTTGCTTGACTAAAGCAAAGTAACGACCTGCTCCAACAGTCTAGAACACAAATGTCAACATGTAATTGTCGTAAACATGTTGTGTCGATCCAATTAACGATTTTTGCATTTCCGGCTGCTACCACTTTCCGGCGAATGAAGGGGGGCGTCATGCGACGGATGTGGTTGAACTTTTGCCGGGACGAGAGCGGCGCGACCGTCCTGGAATACGCATGGATCGCTTCGCTGATTTCGATCGCGGCGATCGCGGCCTTCGATCTCATCGAAACGAAAATGGAAAGTTGGTACTGGGCGGCCGCCGGCAACATTAGCAGCTGAACTCAGCCTTTTGGGAACACCTTGTCGAGCACGTCCTGCAGCTCGGCGTTTTGGCCCGGACTCGCGGAGATCGCGCCGCCAGGATTCAAGGATTTCTTGATTTGCTCGAGCGCCGCCTGCAATGTCGCGGGATCGAGACCGCCAGGCAAGCTTGTTTGACCCGCTCCGCCGGGCGCCGCCGGAGCTCCGCCGCCGAGCAGCGCGCCAAGCAGCGCGCCAAGCAGTCCTCCAAGACCCCCGCCGCTCTGCCGCGCCTGCCCGGAAGGGGCGGAAGGGGCGGTCGTCGCGCCGCCGAGTTGACCGAGAATCGAGCCCAGGCCGCCGCCGCGCGCGATTTGTTCGAGTATCGAGCCAAGCCCCTGATTATTGAAGGACTTAGAAAGCCCTCCAAGCACGACCGAGGCGAGCACGGGCAGCGTGCGCGCCAAAATGTCGGGGCGAAGACCAGCGTCGCGCGCGGCGATTTGCGCCACCTGACCGGCGGCGGAGCCAGATCCAAACAGTTGCGCTATCGCGCCCTGGCCCAGTTCGCGCGCTTCTTCACCATGCGCGACGGCGGGGTCGTCAAAGGCCGCGAGATGGGTGGGGTGGACCACGCCCGCGACAATATGCTCGAGCACGGCGGGGTTGGTCGCGGCGTTACGCAGGCCGAGCGCCAAAGCCGGAGTCAGCGCCTCGACGGCGGTTCGGGTCTGCTCGGTCGAGAGCCCGAGGCTCCGCGCGAGATTTTCGATCAGCTGGCCGCCCTGGGCGGACGAAAGAATCTCGGTGACATCAGACATCGGTCCCTCCGCTCAGGCTAAGGCATGATCGCCTGCCCTATTATTGGTTGCTCCCACCTTAACCGAAAGCCAGCCAAACCGCGAGACCCTTTCCGCGTGCGTTTTTCTAAGCTGACGGCGAGGTTTTTCGTCCATTGTTACAAATCGGACGCGCGGCGCTTCCATTTCCCGCTATATTGACTATTGTATAAGGAGTTTGTGCATCGCACCATGAATCTGGCGGCGGCGGTGGCAGTCAAACGCGAAGCCATCCGTGGAGAAGCGTCAAATGGATAGGATTTCCTATCAGATATACGAGATGCTGCATCTGGCGTTCGCTCCGGCGCGCGCGCTGACGGACGCCACCTTGCAGCTCCTCAAGAGTCCCTTCCACCCATTCGCCAACACGACGCTCGCCCGCAATCTTTCGGCCTCGGCCGAACTTTTCGAGCGCATGACGCGCCGCTACGGCAAGCCGATCTTCGGCCTTCATACGACCTCGATCGGCGGGGAAGACATCCCAATTTCCGAGGAATATGTCTGGACGCGCCCGTTCTGCAAACTACTGCGCTTCAAGCGGGAGTTTTCCGGTGTTGCGCCGCAGCAATCCAAGCTGCTCATTGTCGCGCCGATGTCCGGCCATTATGCGACGCTGTTGCGCGGCACGGTGGAAGCCTTCCTGCCTAGCCACGACGTCTACGTCACCGACTGGACCGACGCGCGCGCCGTGCCAATGTCCGACGGGCATTTCGATCTCGACGACTATATTGACTATCTCATCGAGATCATGACCCATCTGTCCAAGCTGAACGATGGCGCGCCGCTCCATACCTTGGGCGTGTGCCAGGCGTCTGTCCCGCTCATCTGCGCCATCGCCTCGATGGAGGCCAAGGACGATCCGCACACGCCGGAATCGATGGTGTTGATGGGCGGCCCGATCGACCCGCGGGTAAATCCGACGATGGTCAATCGCCTCGCGCAGCAGCGCGGCATCGGCTGGTTCAAGCAGCACTGCATCCACACCGTGCCCTTTCCCAATCCGGGCATGGGACGCAAGGTCTATCCCGGCTTTTTGCAGTTGTCGGGCTTCATGGCCATGAACATCGAACGCCACGTCTCCGCGCATTTCGAGATGTTCAACCATCTCGTGGAAGGGGACGGCGACAGCGCCGAAAAGCACCGCGACTTCTACGACGAATATCTCGCGGTGATGGACCTGACGGCGGAGTTCTATCTCCAAACCGTGGAAGAAGTGTTCGTCAAGCACGCGATTCCGCTGGGGCTGTACCGTCACCGCGGCGTGATGATCGACCTCCACGCGATCCGTCGGACGGCGATCTTCACGGTGGAGGGTGAAAAGGACGATATTTCGGGAGTGGGCCAGACGTATGCGGCGCAGGAGTTGTGCGCCAAGATTCCCGCGGAGCGGCGCCTGCATTATGTCCAGGAAGGCGTCGGCCATTACGGCGTCTTCAACGGCTCGCGCTTCCGCCAGGAGATCGCGCCGCGCATCCGCGATTTCTTCGGCGCGATGGAGAAGACTCAGGCGGTCGCCGCTGAATGAGCGGCCGCGCCTTCCGCCAAGGCGGCGGGAGCGGGCCTAGGTCACAGCACGGGCGTCGCGCCGGCGGCCAGGTTTTCCCGCGCCAGGGCGACAAGCTGACGCGAGAACGCTTCGTCCCGCAGCCAGCCGTCGACGCGCGGATGGGAAATTTGACTGGGCCGCGCGCGCTTATAGACCTCGTAGCAGCCTGACAAATATTGCGGCAGCGTCAAAAACTCCCCGACGCCGTCGGAAATATGGAAATTGCCGCGCTTGAACAAATAACCGCCGCGAACCCCGAACAATTCCGCGATCTCCGGATAGACCGGGAAAATCTCGGCGCGGGAAAGATCGTCGGTGGCGTAGTCGTCGAAATTCTCGTTGCGAACGGCAAGCCCCGTCTTGACGAACAGCCGCCGCGCGATGTCGGCGAGCACGTAGGATTTGGGATGCACGATCGAATACATGATCACGCCGCGCCGCGACCAGTTCATGAGGTCGGGGGACAGATCGAGGTCATATCGCTTCGCATTGTCCAGAAATTCTCGCGCCGCGGCGTTCCAGACATCGAAATAGCCGACCGCTTCGAACACGTCGCGGTTGAACAGCGCATTGGCCTCCTCGAGCGAGAGGCCGACTCGGAACGAAAACGCCGCCAGCGCCGAATGATAGGGCCGCAACGGGCCGGCCAGCGCCTTGTTGCCCTGGGCGGCGTCGAGAAGATAGACGAGATCGGGTTGAAAAGCCGCGAAACTGATGGTCGGAAACGGCGTGACGTTGTTCAAGCGTTGAAACAATTCCCGCGAATCGCCGCCCCTGACGATATTGGCGGGAAAATCCTGCGAAAACACGTAATCGTAGGTCGCGAGCGTCCTCGCGAGCAGCCCGATGTTCGCGTGCGATTTGGCGACGGCGGAATAATGATCGACCCGCGCGGTGGGGTCGAGCAGTTTCATCGCATAGGCGACGCCGTAACTCTGGCAATTGCCGATAACCGCGACGCGCGGACCGTTCGCGGTCCGCCGCCCGCCGAGCCCCGCGAGGCGCGGCGCGAGGAGAGCGGCGCCCCAGGTCCGTATTATCTGTTTGTCGATCTGCGAAATCATGCGTGCGAGGCGCCGTGAGCGCGCCGGCGCGCGAGGGCCCCGAAATCGGGACGGCGCCGACGGATGACAAGCGGCCGGGCGGAGTTTATGTTCCCGGCACGATCAAGGACAACGCCAAACAAAAGATTGTTTGGACCGTCCCAGAGGAGATCGACCATTGGCGGACAATCCCTATAGCTCCCTACCCGACCATCGCTTCTGGCGCAAGGCGGTGGCGTCGCTGCCGCCCTTCGCTTTGGATCCGATTATCGCCACGCCCTTCAAAATTTCCCCGCGCGACAAGGTGGCGACCGCTGGAAGCTGCTTCGCGCAGGAAATCGCGCACCGCCTCCAGCAAAGCGGTTATCACTATTATTTGCCGGAACGGCCGCCGGAAGGCATGTCCGCGGCGGAGGCCGAGCGGCGCAATTACTCGATGTATTCCTGTCGCTACGGCAATTTGTACACCACGACGCAACTCTTGCAGCTGATCCAGCGCGCCTACGGCGATTTCACGCCGGATCTCGACGTCTGGACCACGGACGACGGCCGCGTCGTCGATCCCTTCCGTCCGCGCATCGAGCCGGAGGGCTATGCGAACGCCGAGGAGATGCGGGCCGATCGCATCCGGCATTTCGCCGCCGTGCGCGAAATGATCGAGACGATGGATGTTTTCGTCTTCACCTTCGGTCTAACGGAGTGCTGGCGCCATAAGTCCGACGGCGCGGTTTTGCAGCTCGCGCCCGGCGTCGCCGGCGGCGATTATGACCCGCGATCCTATGAATTCTGGAACATGACCGTCGGCGAGGTGGTGCGCGATTTTCTCGCCTCGGCCGATCTGATACACGCGAAGAATCCCAACGCGCGAATGATTCTTTCGGTCTCCCCGGTGTCGATCATCGCGACCAGCGAAGACCGGCATGTGCTCGTCTCCAACTCCGCCTCCAAGGCCATTCTTCGCGCGGCGGCGGACGAGGTCGTGCGTTCGCGCGAGAACATCGCCTATTTTCCGTCCTACGACCTCGTGACGGCGGCGCCCAACGCCGCGCGTTTTTACGGAGACGACACGCGCAGAATCAATTCCTTCGGGATAGACCGCACGATGAAAATGTTCTTCGATCATTTCACGTCGCGGCCCACGGACCAGCAAGGCGCCGTTCAGGCGCTTCAACTCGATGTCGCGGCGGAGGCCAAAAGCAACGCAAGGGTCGTCTGCGACGAAGAGGCGATCGAATCGGCGTAAAAATCGGCTTTTTCCAGCCAACCGCCCGCTTCACCCAAAAAGGATGCAATCCATGGTCATCGGTTCCCTCGCACTCGCCGCCGCTGGCGGCTTCGTCGGCGCGTCGCTCTATGTCAATTATGTCGAACAGCCCGCCCGCATGGCGCTGGACGACGCCGCTCTGGCGAAGGAGTGGGAGCCCTCGGACCATCGCGGTTTCGTCGTGCTCGCCGGTCTCGCCTTGGTGTCGGCGATATTCGGCTTCATCGCCTTTCGCGAACTCGACGACGTGCGTTGGCTGCTTGGCGCGCTCGTGATCATCGCCAGCTGGCCGTACACCTATTTCACGATCGTGCCGCTCAACAACCGCATCCTGGCGCTGATCGACGGCGAAGGGGCGCATGAGGCGCGCGGCGTCATCAAGCTGTGGGGCCTGTTGGAGCTTGGTCAAACCGGCATCGGCCTGCTCGCGGTCCTGGTCTATCTCTGGGCTGCGGGCTGAGCCATCAGGCGCGACAAGGGGGGCCAGGCTTGATGACTACCTATGATCTCATCGTGATCGGAACCGGTCCCGGAGGCTATGTGTGCGCCATTCGCGCGGCGCAGCTCGGGTTAAAGACCGCGGTCGTCGAAAAACGGGCGACCTTCGGCGGAACATGCCTTAATGTCGGCTGCATCCCGTCCAAGGCGCTGCTGCACGCCTCGCATATGTTTGGCGAGGCGGCGCATGGTCTCGCGGCGCTCGGGGTGGTCGTCGACCCGCCGCGCCTCGATCTTCCCGCGATGATGAAGCATAAGGACGACACCGTCGCCGCCAATGTGAACGGCGTCGCATTCCTGCTCAAGAAGCACAAGATCGACGCCTTCATCGGCGCCGGGAGGCTGCTGGCGCCGGGCGCCGGTCCGCATCAAGTTGAAGTCGCCGCGGCGGATGGAAGCAAGCAGATTCTCCTGGCCAAAAGCGTGGTCATCGCCACCGGCTCCGCCGTCGCGCCGCTGCGCGATGCGTCTGGCAAGCCGATCGAGATCGACGAGAAAGTCGTGCTGTCCTCCACGGGCGCTCTGGAACTGCCCAAGGTTCCCGAAAGCCTGGTCATCGTCGGCGCCGGCGTGATCGGACTGGAGCTGGGATCGCTGTGGCGCAGGCTTGGCGCCAAGGTCACGGTGATCGAATTTCTCGATCGAATCCTGCCCGGCTTCGATCTCGAGATCGCCGCGCGCTTCCAGAAAATTCTTGAAAAGCAGGGCTTTGTTTTTCGCCTCAAAACCAAGGTCACGCAAGTCGCGCGGACCGAGACCGGCGCGACCGTCTCCTTCGCCGCCGTCGACGGCTCCGGCGAGGGGATGATCGGCGCCGACGCGGTGCTGATCGCCACCGGGCGCGTTCCCTATACGGAGGGGCTCGGCCTCGCCGAGGCCGGCGTCGCGCTGGAGCGCGGGCGCGTCGTCATCGACGACAATTTCGCGACCAATGTCGCCGGCGTTTACGCCATCGGCGACGTCGTGCGCGGTCTCATGCTCGCGCATAAGGCCGAGGAAGAAGGCGTCGCCGTCGCGGAAATCCTCGCCGGCCAGCACGGTCATGTCGATTACGGCGTCATTCCCGGCGTCGTCTACACCATGCCGGAAATCGCCAGCGTCGGCCTCACGGAGGAAGAGGCGCGCGCCAAGCACGGGGCGGTCAATATCGGTAAATTCCCCTTCACGGCCAATGGCCGCGCCCGCGCGATGCGCGAGACCGAGGGCTTCGTGAAGATCATCGCCGACGCCGCCACCGACCGCGTGCTGGGCGTGCATATTCTCGGCGCCGGCGCCGGGGAACAGATCGCCGAGGCCTGCGTCTTGATGGCCTTCTCGGGCTCGGCCGAGGATCTGGCGCGCATCTGCCACGCGCACCCCACCCTGTCCGAGGCGGTCAAGGAGGCGGCGCTGGCGGTCGACAAGCGGGCGATTCACATCTAGGGCGGTTTCGGGGCGATTCACATCTAGGGCGGTTTCGGGCCAAGTGGCTGCCGGTTCGCATCAAGCGGATTGGGGGCGAGCCGGCGCGCTAACTCTTCTTGGTTTGCCGCTCGCCCTGGCTGAAATTGGACAAATCACCCGACAGCGCCGCGGCCCGGCGCCAGGACTTGGCGATGGCGGGATACTTTATCTCCGAGGCGATCTTGGCGACCTGCTTTCGCAAATCGACGCCGCCACAGGATGGGCAAGTCGGGATGTCCGACGAGCGAACCAGCAGCTCGAACTCGGCGTTGCAAGTCTGGCAGACGTAATCATACAGTGGCATCAAATCCTCGCGGCGCGGCCGGGGCGATAAGCGGATGGGCTTCCCGTTAGCGAGCAAGCAATTTCTTTGCCAATGCCGCTTGTCGCGCCGACAACAGAAACGAGGTCACCTCGCCAAACGACGGCAAATCGTCTTCGTGGAGAGACTCGCGGGCGCGGAAAAGGCGCCAATCGTGGAAGCTGGCTCGTTCGGGGAACGTAGGATAGGGCTGGTTAACCTTTGGATTGCAAAACCGTTAGGTTGGGCGATTCCACGGTGCGAACCCTCGGACGCGTCGATTTCGGCCAGACTTGCCATACGCGGATCCCACAAGGCGACCACCATGACCAGACAAATAATTTGCGCCGCCTGCGAGGCCGCCGATCCGGAGGTCGTCGTCATTGGGGGATTGCGACGCACATCTTGTCCTCACTGTCATCACTCGCAACGCATCGACATCGAGCCGTTCGACTACACCCACTTCGCGATGGGGAGCACCGGCATCGCGGCGGAACGACTTAGAGCTCAGGCCGACTTCATCGCCACGCGACTTAGCGACGGCGTCCGGGCTCTCGAGGTCGGCTGCGCCGCTGGCGACCTCGCGCAGGCGCTACGCGAACGCCGTTCATTCGCAACCTACGACGGCGTCGAGTTTTCGCCGGCCCGCGAACGCGCGGCCGAACGCCTCGATCACGTTTTCGACGCTCCGCTTGAAAGCCTGCTCACCTCCGGCGCGATCGAGGAGGCGAGCTACGACGTGGTTCCGTCCTCGCATTGCCTCGAACATCTCGACGATCCTTCGGCGATGATCGCGGCGATGCGACGCGCGCTCAAGCCCGACGGTCTGCTGTTCATCGAAACGCCAAACCGCTCCGGCCATGCGCGGCTGCCTTTCGACGACAATCGCTCGCATATTCACTTCTTCGGCGTTTTATCGCTGACGCGCCTGCTCGCGCGTCACGGTCTGGAAACGGTCGCGGTGGAGACGGGAGCGCGGCTCGATGCGCGCTATTCCGACTCGCTGCGCGCGCTCGCGCGGGTTCGCGCGGCTCCCGCCGTCGAAGCGCCCCTGCTTTCCGACCACCCATCGCTGGCGGGCGTCGATAAAGTCGTCGTTTGGGGCGCCGGCCGGATGGTGGAAGAAATGCTTGAACACTATTTCGACCCGGCCCGTATCGCCTTTTTCGTTGATAAGGACGAGCGCAAACATGGAACCATCCGCTTCGGCGCGCCGGTGCGGGGACCGGACGCTCTCGCGCAAGGCGCCAATTGGATCGTGCTCGTCAATTCGCTCGAAATGGAGTCCGCGATACGCGCCGAAATCGACGCGCATCATCGCGCGCGGGTCGCTCGCGTTGTCGGCGTTAGCGAACTGCTGGATTCTTGACGGGCGACGGCCGCGGCTCCTTCGACGAGAACAATCGGAGTGTCTAGATCGCGGCAAGCACGCCTCAAGTAGGCGCACGCGTCGGCGAACGACGGCAACCAATTTCTTTCCGTTTGCGATTAACTAAGACCGATCCACGCGCGCCTCAAAGATCACGCTCGCCGCGCTTCGCGAAATTGTTTCGCGGTCTGTTAACGCATTTGTATTAACATTTCTCAGCGCGCCCCATCACAGCAAAGCAACGAAATTGGCGCCGGCTTCGCGTTTCGTCGCGTCACGATGAAAAAGCGCCTCCGATCGGCGAAAGCGCCGTTCTCCAAAGCTCTTGCGGGGTTGGGTTTGCTTAACGAGAAAACCGCGCGGCCAGGAGACGGCATGGAGGTCCTTGCGAGCCTGGAAGCAAAACCAGCTAGCCGCGCGAAAGGCGCTAAGCGCCGAGGCTCCGGCCCTTTGGCGGTGCGCGGCGAGCGCCGCGGGCGGCAAGCGGCGTTCTCGTCCTTCGCCGGCGTGGCTCAACGGCTGCTGCAGATAGCCGGCACGCTCATCGTGATGCCCATGGTTCTGCATGCGGTCGGTTCGGAGGGATTTGGCGTTTGGGCCGCGGCGGCCTCCTTCTTCTGGATGACGGTGGTCGTCGATTTCGGCGTCGGCCAGGCCCTGCTGACCAGTGTCGCGCAAAACGTCGCGCGGGGCGACATCGCGGAAATCCGCCGCCAGATCGGAGCCGCGCTGCTGGTGTCGCTCGTCCTGGGCATGGCGGGAGCGATTCTCGCCGCCGCGATCATTCCCCGGGTCGCGTCGCCTCAGGTCGCGGACGCCTATCTGATCGCGGCGGTCCTCCTTTCGATCAACATCCCGCTTAGCTTGACGGGCAATGTCTGGACCGGCCTGCAACGTTTCCACATGACGTCGGCGTGGGAAACATTTCAAACCATTGTCACGGTCTGCGGCCTATTCGTCCTGACCCGCTTTTCGACCGACACACGCTATTACGTCGCCGTCACCGCCGGCGGCCTGCTCGTCGCGAACGTCGCCAGCACGATCAATCTTTACTCGCGATATCCCGAGCTGCTGCCGTCCTTGCGACTGCCTTCGGCGAGCCGTTGCCTGGCGCTGATGCAAAGGGGCGCCCCTTTCTTCATCCTCAGCGTCGCCGCCACGCTCGCCATCAATCTGGACAGCGTCATAGCGCTATCGCGGCTTGGAGCGGACGCCGCGTCGCGCATGGCGGTGGCGCAAAGGGCCTGCCTGACGGCGCTCGGACTGCTGTGGGTCGTGACGCAGCCGCTGTGGCCCGCCGTTACGGACGCCGCGACGCGTGGCGATCACCTCTGGGTGCGCAAGGGAATTCTCGGTGGCGCCATCGTGGTGACGCTATGCGCGGCGACCGGCGGCGCGATCCTGATTCTGTTCGGCCAGCCGCTTCTCGACCTATGGATGGGCGGCGGCATGAAACTGGGTCAGGACGTTCTGTGGGCGATGGCCGCCTGGATCGCCATGCTGTCCCTCGGGCGTATCGTCGACGTGCTGCTCAACGGGCTCGGCGCCGTGTGGTTTCAGGCGCGCGTGGCGATCGCCTATAGCGCGCTCGCCTTTTTGCTGAAATTCCAGCTGGCGCCGTCCTTCGGCGTCGCCGGCATTCTGGCGGCGACCGCCATCGCCTACGGCCTCACCTACGCCCCCGCCTATATCTGGTGGCTGACGCGCTGGCTGCGCGACGCGAATTCGCGCACGGCCTGACTCTTCGACGACGGGAAGGCAAGACGCGCTCGGCTTTCACGCCGGTTCGCGCGTCCTGTCCTGACGCGGCGCCAGATGCTCGGGAACCGATTCCGAGGCAGGGTCGAGCGGCACGATCATATTGGCGCGGAATTCGTCGCGTGGCAGCAGCGGCGACATATCTTCGAGCGGCATGGAGCGCATGGAGCCGTCGGCCTGCGGCAGAGCCGCCGACTTCGGGAACAACGCCTCGTCGGCGACGAGCCGCACGTCGACGAGAAGCGGGCCTTCATGCGTCAGCGCGCGCTGCAAGCCGTCGCGCAGATCGGCCGCGTCCTCGATGCGGAAGGCGTCCCAGCCGAACGTCTTGGCGAGCGCCACGAAATCGGGGATTTCGAGTTTCGAGCTCGGGCCGCTGCCGACGTAGCGCCCCTCGAAATAATTGCGCTGCGTGTTGCGGATCGAGGCGTAGCCGCCATTGTTGAAGACGATGAGGCGCAGCGGCAGGCGCAGACTGGCGATCGTCTGCAACTCCTGCAGATTCATCATCAGCGAGCCGTCGCTCTCCAACCCGACGAAGGGGCGCCCGTCCGAGGCCATATAGGCGCCGATCATCGCGGGCAGGCCATAGCCCATCGCGCCGAGGCCGGAGGTGAGGAACACCCTCTGCCCCTCCTTGTTCTGGAAGCCGGTGTAGAAAAATTCGACGGCGAGGCCCGAACTGCCGGTCACGATCAGCGAATTGGGCGACAATTCGTCCGAGAGCGTTTGCGTCAGATGGAAATGGCCGATCGGGCCGCGCGCGGGAAAAGGCGCGCCGTCATTGACGGGATAGCGGCGCTTCCAGTCGGCGCAGCGGGCGAGCCACGCCCGGCGGTCGCGCGGAGCGCCCGCTTGCGCGAGCGGCAGAAGTGCGTCGATGAACGCCTTGGCGTCGGCTTCGACGCGCATGGCGAACCCATCCATCCCGGCGAATTTCGCGAGTTCGGCGGGGTCCACGTCGACGACGATCTTGCGCGCGCAGCGGCCGAATTTCTCGGGGTTGTACGCGGTCACGACATTGTCGAGGCGCGCGCCGATCGCGATGAGGAGATCGGCGTTCTGGACGGCGAAATTGGGCGCGCGCAGGGCGACGACGCCCGGCTTGCCGACGCTCAGGGGATGATCCGCCGGGATCAGATCGGCGGCGTTCCAGGTGGTGACGACGGGAACGCCCAGCGCCTCGTAAAGCGACCTGAATTGCGCGGCGGCCTCGGCCAGCCGCACGCCATGGCCGGCGAGGATGATCGGGCGTTCGGCCGCCGCGATCATGTCGATCACCCGGGCGCAATCCGCCGCGAGTTCGGACGCCTTGCCCGCCTCGGCGGCCGGCGGCGCGTAGCCGCGCAGCGCCTCGGCGTCGATCACGCTGTTCTGCACGTCGAGCGGAATGTCGATCCACACCGGCCCGCGCCGCCCCGTCGTCGCGAGATGCACGGCCTGTTCGAGATGAAATCTTATGTCGGCGGGATCGAGCACGGTGGCGGCGTATTTGGTGATGGGACGCACGATCGAGACGATGTCGACCTCTTGCGGCCCCATCTGGCGAACGCCGCTGTCGCCAATGAGATCGGCGCGCTTCACCTGACCCGAAATGATCAGCAAGGGCACGGATTCGATCCAGGCGCCGGCGCAGCCCGTCACCGCGTTGGTGCCGCCGGGGCCTGTCGTCACCAGCGCGACGCCCAGCCTTCCGTTGATGCGCGAATAGGCCTCCGCCGCGATGGAGGAGGCCTGCTCGTGATGGTTGGCGACATAGGTCAAACGAGGCTGCGCGCCGAACGCGTCGACGAGATACATGGAGCCGCCGCCGGGCACGAGGAACACGCAACCGACGCCCTGGTCGGCGACGAATCCGGCGACATAGTCGGCGAGACGAACGGGGTTTGACGACATGAAACACGTTTCCTTGATGCGCGCCGCTCAACCGATCCAGTAACGAAGCAGCGTCTTGCGGTTCGGGTTCTTGGTGATGCTTTCGTCGGTGTAGAAGGAGTCATTGGCGAAATGCGTCGAGGATATTTCCTCGAACACGGCGCCTGTCGCGCTCTCGAACGCGTGGCGCACGCCCGGCGCGATGGTGACGACCGATCCCGGACCGCAAATCCGCTCCTCGTCGTCGAGGCGCAGACGCAATTCGCCGTGCAGCACGTGGAAGGTTTCTTCGTTGCAGCGGTGGAATTGCTCCGGATGCTTCTGGCCCGGCAATACGACGATCAGCTTCTTGCAATAGCCGCGGTTCACCACCGTCACCATGGTGATGCCAAATTGATCGAACCGCTCCAGACCGAAGTGATGCGAAATTTCAAGTTCGGCCTCGCCGGGCACGACGCCCTTGCTCTCCTTCAAGAGATTCTTGACCTGCGTGACGATGGAGAAGACCTTGGCCCGCACTTCCTCGCGGCTGGTCGCGGCGGCGACGACCGGAGCTTGCGCGGCGATGTCCTCGGTCGCGGTGAAGATCGTATATTTCGACCAGTCATTGGCGGTGATCTGGCCGGGCTGCCCTGGGATCGCGAAAAACACGTCCTCGTTGCGAATGCGCTCGCCCTTGACGATCGGACGTTTCGCGAAGACGCCGCGGCGCAGATCGCGCAACGCGCTCAGCTCCTCCTTAGAGGGCTCGATCCGCTCGCCGACGACGCCGGCGATCTCGTACGCTTTCTTCGCCGCCAGCAGCCAGGCGCGCGCCTGCCCGGGATTGGCCGAATAGGCGTTGAGCGGATAGGCGCCCGTCGGCACGCCGACATGTTTCTCGAACACCACCGCGCCCTTCGCGATGGCCATGGCCACCGGCGTGGTTTCGTTGGGGTCTTCATGCGTCGAATAGCCGATGCGCATATTGCGATAGCGATCCTTCAGCACGTCGATCTGATTGAGCTGCAGGGCGGCGCTCGGCGTCGGATATTGCGCGACGCAGGCCATCAGCGCGAAATCCTTGTCGCGATGGCGCAGGAAGGACACGACATTGTCCATGTCGGCGCATTCGATGCCGGCCGTCGAACCGATGATCGGCAGATCGACCGAGGCGATCTTTTCCAGCAGCGGCCAGTCCGTGAACGAGCAGCTGGCGATTTTGAGAATGTCGAAGCCATCCTCGACGATCCGGTCGACCGAAGCCTCGTCGAACGGCGTGCACATCGCGAGAAAACCTTCCGCCTTGATGGCGGCCACGAGCCGGCGCGTCGCATCGCGGTCCAGCCGCGTCTCGGAGAAGCGCTTGATGTATTTTATGTCGGTCCGATCCTTGAAGGCCGGATGGATGAAGGTGTCGAGCTCGCGAAATTGCAGCTTGAAGGCGAAGTTGAAATCGAACTCCCGCGCCAGCGCGCCGAACTCGGCGACGACGCGCAGGCCATGGTCGATGTCGCCCATGTGATTATTGGCGAGTTCGAAGATGAACAGCGGCTCGGGAATGGTCTTGGTCGGCGCGGCGGTCGTCTTGTCAAGCATGATCGATGTCCCGTGTCGTCGCGGGCCGCCGCCGAAAATCGGAACGTCCCCGGTGTCTTGCGCCGCGATCAATTGGGTTGATCGTTCGATGGATGCGAACGGCGTTACGTGGCGACGATTATCCGGCGATTATGGTTAATTAATCTTTACGATCGCCGGACATCGCGAGCCTGGATCGCCTTCTTTTCGCTTGGAATCGCGCGAACGACGGGAAATCGTTTGGCATGATGAAGCGGGAGTGAAGGCCCCGAGGAAAGGTCGGTCGAGTCTTTTAAGAATTTGCTATCGGAACTCGGCTCGAAGCTCCCGGCCTCGATCCCCGCGGTCGGCGCCGGGCCAAAGCGGAACGATTCGCAACTGTCTGCGTTTTCCTTAAACTCGGCCTTGCGACGAATATGCCGAGGCAAGCATATTGGAGGCAGATATGAGTAAAATCCGGAAGATCGTCACCACGGGTCTCATCGCCACGACGCTGGCCACCGCCGTCGTCGCGTCAACGCCGGCATCGGCATGGTACCGGCGCTATGGTTACTACGGCGGCGGATGGGGCTGGGGCGCGCCCGCCATCGCGGCCATTGGATTGGGAGCGCTCGCGGTCGGGGCGGTCGCCGCGGGAGCGGGAGCCTATCCTTATTATGGCGGATGTAACGGCTATTACGGCTCTTGCGGCTATCCCGCCGCCTACGGCTATGCTTACCCGGCGCGATTCTGCGTCGCACGAAGCCCCGTTTACGACGACTGGGGCAATTTTGTCGGCTACCAGCGGATGCGGGTGGCTTGCTGAGGCGGCGACCAATAGGGCCGCGCCTTCACTGGCAAGATTATAAGGGGAAGCCTTGCCCGGCGGCCACTGATCGCGCGAAGCGGCCGGCGGGAGGATGCTCCTTCGCGCGCTTTCCGAGGACAAGCGGGCACAACCGATCAATGCTGGAGGGCGCGGATTGGCGCATCGGCGAGCGCGAAACCGACTTCAGGATTTTGAGCGGAAATATTTGGCGAAAGTTCGGAGGCTAACTATCTGATAGTTGCTTCGCCAATTGTGGTGGGCTTTTTTTTACGAGGCGATCATGCATGTCACAATCGAAGCCGCCGAAGCCGCTATCCAGGCCGCGCGCAAGCGCGCCGTCGAGCTTGGAACCGAAATGTGCATCGCTATCGTCGACTCGGGCGCGAACCTTAAGGCGTTCTATCGCATGGACGCCGCATGGGTCGGCAGCATCGACATCGCCATCAAGAAAGCAAGGACGGCGGTCTTTTTCGGGATGCCTACGGGCCAGATCGGCAAGCTGTCGCAACCGGGGGGCTCCCTCTATGGAATCGAGCATTCCAATGAGGGCCTGATCACTTTTCCGGGCGGCCTTCCGATTGTCGACAAGGAAGGCATTCTGATCGGAGCCATCGGCGTGAGCGGCAGCGCGGTGGAAAACGATAACGCCGTCGCGCAGGCGGGCGTCAGCGTCGTTGGAGTCAGCGACCTGCCTGCGCATCCCTGGCGCACCTGACCGCGCTCGATCGCGCCGTTAAGGCGCGCCGAGCCACAGGCGGCACGCTCTTCTCGGCGCCGGAATGACAATCGCCCGCGGCAGTTCCGCGCCGGCGCCGCACCTTCCGAGCGATTGCGCCTTGTCCAAGTCGATGGAGACACGCCGTCCGACGGTCACCTTCACATGGTCGGGTTGATCCGGGTTAAAGGGAGAGCTGTTCGGCTTTTTGAGGGACTCTTATATGGCTGCTTCCGGCGCGTTTCCGACTCCCCCTGTCTCCCCGCTCAAAACCGAAAACAGCGTTCCAAGCATCGGACATCGCCCGCAAGTTTAGCCGCGCCCTCCGCTCATCCCGTCACATTCCCCTCCACCCGCAGCCGCGGATAACTCCTCCCGCTCGCCGCCAAAAGATCGCCCTCCAAAACCCTCGGCCCCGCCATCGCGACAATGGCCGCCTTGCGCGAGCCCGTGATTTTGTTGCGGGCGATCACGCCGTCGCCGACCCGTAGGCCCGTCGCGAAGGCGACGCCATAATCGGCGCCCGAAATAATGTTGCCTTCCGCGCGAAGATTTTCGCGGTAGCCGCCGAGCATGACGCCGATCCAGGCGGGGCCGATAACAGTGTTGCCGGCGATCTCGCAATTGTGCTCGGCCAATATGCCGGTCATCCAGAACATTTCCGGGCCGAATTCATTGTCTGGATGGTTTTCGCGCAGATTAGCGACGGTGTTGCCGGTGACGATGCCAATATCCGTGCCGCCTTCCGCGTTGGCGAGCGCGATGCCGCCGCCGGCGTCGAAGATTTTATTGTCGCGGAACGTCGCGCGCTTGGCGCCGAATTCGGCGTACATCGCCTTTTCGCCAAAGCCCTTGCAGTCGTTGCCGATGACCAGAATATCATGGCCGGCGTTGTTGCGCACGGCGGTATAGGCGCAGCGGTATATTTTGTTGTTCTCGACACGGACCGAGCCCGAGCCCCAGATGCTCACGCCATTGCCATAGGGGCCGTCGCCGCCGGAAATATTATGGATGTCCTCAATGATGTTGTTTCGTATGCGCGAACCTTCGTAACGCCCGGCCTGGCTGGTCCAGACCATGACGCCATTGTCGCCGCAATCGCTGATATGATTGCCATCTATGTCGAATCCGAGCCCGTCGAGCGAGTGAAAGCCGGCGTCGCGGACATGCTCGATTCTATTTTGCGCGAAAACCCCGCCGCAGCGCGTGAGGTTGACGCCGTGGCCCGAGGAATTTTTTATTCCGCAGCCGCGAATGGAAAGACCCGCCGCGTCTTCGAAGTCGAGCAGTCCGCGCTTGGCCTCGACCATATTATCGCCGCCGTCAAAGACTATGGATTCGAGCGTGACGCCGCCGGAGCCAGTGGCGTGGAGCAGCGGGCCGGGGCCGATGAGTTTTAACGTCGAACCGCCAGGGGCGCCGATGAGACGGGTGCCGGGCGGTAGTTCCAGCGAGCGGATCGCGGTGACGCCGGAAGGGAGTCGCGCCACGCCGGAGCGGAGTTGCTCGGCGAGTTCGCCGGTCTGGTCGCGCGCCTTCGCCGAAAATGGCGCCGCGAGGCAGCCCGCCGCGAGGCCAAGAAAGCCCCTGCGCGTCGGATGCGCGAAAATGCGCGTTCGCGCATGATTCATGCGTGTCATTGCGCGATAGTAGCCGCCGGCCGCGCGCCGTCGAGGCGCGTCTCGCGACAGGGTGAACGGGCGTGAGAATCGCATTTGTCGACGCGGCGACGGCCCCGCGCGAGAGAGGCGCCTATGCGCTGCTGATCCAACTCGACGCGCCGCTGCCCGTCCGGGCGGGTCGAAACGCCGCGATTCTGCCGCCCGGCCGATACATTTACTGCGGCTCGGCCAAGGGGCCTGGCGGGCTCGCGGCGCGGCTCGGCCGCCACATGCGGCGAGAAAAGCCCGCGCATTGGCATGTCGATCAACTGACCCGCGCCGGAAAAACGCCCGGCGCCTGGGCTATTCCCGGCGGCGACGAATGCGCGTTGAACGCGGAGCTTTCCGCTTTTCCCATGCCGCTGAAAGGGTTCGGCTCATCGGACTGCCCGCGTTGTAAAAGCCATTTGCGGCTGTGGCTCGCGGGCGCGGCGCTTCCCTCTGCTTGGGAAAATGCTAGGAAGTGCCAGGACTAGAGCGTTTTCGAGCGAAGCGGACTCCGGTTCGCGTGAAGAAAACACGATAAAACAATAATTTGGAGCGTTCTCTCGTCTCACGGACACGACCGAACGCCAGAGGCCCAGAAAAAATGTCGAACGATCAAAACACGCCGCAAGACAAGCGAAAAGTCGAAGCCCGCGTCCCCCGCGGCTTCGCCGACCGCGGCGGCGCCGAACTCGCCGCCACCGCCAAAATGCTGGAGGCGATACGCTCCGTCTATGAGCTCTATGGCTTCGAGGCGCTGGAGACGCCGGCCATCGAATATACCGACGCGCTCGGCAAATTCCTGCCCGATCAGGACCGGCCCAACGAAGGCGTGTTTTCGTTTCAGGACGACGATGAGCAATGGCTGTCGCTGCGCTATGATCTGACGGCGCCGTTGGCCCGCTATGTCGCGCAGAACTTCGACGCTCTGCCAAAGCCTTATCGCTCCTATCGCCTCGGGCAGGTCTATCGCAACGAGAAGCCGGGGCCGGGGCGCTTCCGCCAGTTCATGCAGTTCGACGCCGATACGATTGGTTCCGCGTCGCCCGCCGCCGACGCCGAAATCTGCATGATGGCCGCCGACACGCTGGAGCGGCTCGGCGTCAAGCGCGGCGATTATGTGATTAAAATCAACAGCCGCAAGGTGCTGGACGGGGTGATGAAGGCCGTGGGGCTCGACGGCGTCGAGAACGCCGGACGCCGCCTCACCGTGCTGCGCGCCGTCGACAAGCTCGACCGGCTGGGCCCGGATGGCGTGAAGCTCTTGCTCGGCGCCGGCCGCAAGGACGAGAGCGGCGATTTCACCAAAGGCGCCGGCCTCGGCCAGGAGGCGATCGACACGATCATGTCCTTCAGCGCCGGCGGGCAGTATGTGGACGGCAAGCCGAGCTTCGATCTCTTCGGCCTGCTCGGCAAGAGCGACATCGGCGCGCAGGGCGCCGAGGAACTGATGGAGATCGAGGATCTCGCGCGCGACGCCGGCTATGGCTTCGACCGCATCCGCATCGACCCGTCCGTCGTGCGCGGGCTCGAATATTACACCGGGCCGGTGTTCGAGGCGGAGCTGACCTTTGAGACCAGGGACGAAAAGGGCAATCCGGTGCGCTTCGGTTCGGTTGGCGGCGGCGGCCGCTACGACGGGTTGATCGGCCGGTTCCGCGCGGAAAATACTCCGGCGACCGGGTTTTCGATCGGCGTCTCTCGCCTCTACGCGGCGCTAAAGCTCGTCGGCAGCGAGATTGTCGCGACGCCCGAGCGGCGCGGGCCCGTGGTGGTGCTGGTGCTCGACCGCGACCGCCTCGCCGACTACCAGCGCATGGTTTCCACGCTGCGCGCGAATGGCGTCGCCAGCGAGATTTATCTCGGCGCCGCCGGCATGAAAGCGCAGATGAAATACGCCGATAAGCGCAACAGCCCGGTGGTTATCATCCAGGGATCGGACGAAAAAGCCAAGGGCGAGGTGCAGATCAAGGACCTTGCCGCCGGCGCGCGCGCGGCGGCCTCCATCACCACCAATGAGGAATGGAAGGCGCAGCGCCCCGCGCAGATTTCGGTCCCCGAAAGCGAACTCGTGGAGCGGGTGCGGGAGATTTTGGCGGGGCGCGAGCCGTGATCCGTTAGCGGCGCGACGGGAGGGGCGGCGATGCGCGGCGGGCTGGCGGAAATCGTGCTGGAGCGCCTGCATTACGGCAAGCTCGCGGCGGGCGCCGATCTCTCGATCCCGGCCGATGAGGGCTATGGCGTCACGCGCCGCAGCCTTGGGCTCGATCCCGCCTTCGACGCCGCTCTTTCGCCGCCGCGCCTGATCGGGACGCGGCGCTTAAACCGGGATCTCGTCGACGAGGCGGCGCGGCGGCGCGGCTTTCTGCTGGCGCGGGCCGCGCCGGATTGGCCGGGCGCGGGCGAGCCGCCGCTGGCGCTGCTCCGCGCGCGTTTTCGTCACGAGGACGGCGATAACGGACAGGGCCGGCTCTATCAGCAAAGCGCCGTCTGGCTCGCCGATTTCGCACTCTGGCGACGCCATCCCGACGCGTTGCTGCTGCTCGCCGGCGCGGAACTCGAGGCGCATCCGGATCTCGCCGGGGAAAGCGCGACGGCTCGGTTGGCCTGCCCGCCGCTCACGCGCCGACTTCCCTCGCCGCCGAAAGTCGCGCCAGAGGGCGGAACCGCGATCCTGCTCGACGTGCTGGCGCGTCACGCGCGAACGGAGGACGGCTGTCTCGTCACCTTCGGCGCCGGCTGCGATTTCAAAAGCGAGACGGAGTTTCTCGCGGCGGTCGGCGCCGCGCTGCGGCAATTGCCGCAAGACTATCCGCGCTGGCGCGATATCGTCATCCTATCGGGCTTGCGCCAGCGGATACCCGGCCTATGCCTGCGTTTTCTGCCGACCTATCGCGGGACGGAGGATTGAGAACTCGTCCGGGTGCGAGCGAATGGCGCCGACGGATGTTTACCCCCAAATTCCTACGCTTCCCTCACGCCCAGCGCGGACATTCGGCTCTCCAACCTCGCCAATCGCTCACGCAATTTCAGCATGTCGGATTCAGATCGGTTCTCCTCGCAGCCATCAACTACTCTCCGCGCCCGTCGAACCAAGGATTGCAACTCATTAGGCCGCAATTCGACGCTGGCGATATCTTCGAACGCTCGTATCAACCGGAGGCTGACAGCGATGTCATTCTTCGAATAATGACGAATCTGTTCGAACGCCGTGTCGAGTAAACCCTCGAAGTCGATCCAGGGCAAAACAACGCGCAAGACATGCGGCGGAGCATGCAGATAAGTGCGCGGCGGCGTGCGTGTCGCGAAGCGAATTATGATGCGGCTGAGCTGATCGATGCAACTGATCGCGGTGCTGGGGTCGTTGATGGCGGGCGAAATCGCCCGCAACGCGACGTCGACGATTTGTATGACCCCGAACTCCACATCCTGCTGCAATGTGCGGGCGGGACCGATATCAAACGCGGAGAGAATACGAACCTCGCATTCCGGCGTCACTCGGCCGGCTTCCGTGACCCGCATGATCGGAACGCCGGCGGGGATGAAATGGCCCACCCGCCTCGCCAGAACTATTTGCACCCCATAGGATTTGGCGCACTCGACGAGATAGGCGGCGTCAATGAAACGGATATATCCCGACCTCGGGCTAACAATTAAGCGCTCCCTGGTCTCGCGAAAGGGAGTCGCGTGCTCGGGCCGTTCGGACGGACCGCGCGGGTTTGGCATGAGATCATCGACGACGAGTTCCGTTTCACGCGCGATCCGATCGACAATGTGATTGACGCTGATCGACTGCGATATGTGATTGATGAAGAAAATCAGCCAGCCGACGCACAATACCGCGAGCGACATGGCCGTCAGGACGGTCGCCACCGGCACGAAGGGATGGGGCTGAAACCGCACCGCCGGTAGGGCCGCGATGCAAAAGCAAAACGTGCCTAGGAAGATGCCGAGCGTCCATTGAGTGCTGCGGTCCCTGACGAAACTGACCAGAATGCGCGGTGAAAACTGCGTGGAGGCGAGGGTCAGCGTCATCAGGAGAATTGCGAAAATGATCGACACGACCGTCATGATCGAGCTGGCGATGGTGGAAAGGATCGTTTGAGCGACCTGGGGATCTTGATGCGCCGGAAATAGAACCTCGGGAATCCAAGCATTGAGCGCCGGAACATATTCCTCGGCGAACGACAGAATCGCGCCGACGCCGCCGAGAACCAAGGCGATGACGAGCGGACGGATGAGGAATCCGCCGCGCAAAGCGTAAACGGCTGAACGAAGGAGCAAAGACAGGCGCTTGTGCATGGTCGGTTTCTTGGGGGGGAACTCTTGGAAGGAATTCTTGGAATCTCTCGCGCCCAGTCACAACTTTCCTCGAGCGAGATCAATCATTTTTGGCGCCAACGCGCTAAAAATCGGCGCTCGGCCATACGGGAATCGCGGCTTCCGGTCGAAGCGCGCTTGGATTTCCGTGGCTAGCGCGAGCGCTCTCCCGGCGCGGCGGCGACCTCTTCGGGCTCTGGAAGATGCGTCAGATAACGCTCCAGCGCGCTTGGCCGGCGGCGGCGCGCGGGTTCTCCCG
>PLZT01000473.1 GCA_003152255.1 Methylocystaceae bacterium
CGCTTGCTCGGCGAGGAGCGCCTGCTCGTCGGGCCCGAGGCGGGCATCACCCGCGACAGTATCGGCATCGATTTCGAATGGCGCGACCGCAAGATGAAATTGTTCGACACGGCCGGCCTGCGCCGCCGCGCCCGCGTCACCGACAAGCTGGAAAAACTCGCCGGCGCCGACGCGCTGCGGGCCGTGCGTTTCTCCGAAGTTGTTGTTCTATTGGTCGATTCGACCATTCCCTTCGAGAAGCAGGATTTGACCATCGCCGATATCGCGGCGAGCGAAGGGCGCGCGGTGGTCATTGGCCTGGGCAAATGGGATTTGATCGAGGATCGCGGCAAGACATTGATAAGATTGAGGGAAGAGGCGGAGCGGCTGCTCGCCCAGCTACGGGGATGCCCGGTTATTCCGGTTTCCGGCGCGACCGGCGAGGGGCTCGACGAGCTGATGCGGGCGGTGATCGCCGTTCACGAGACCTGGAACAAGCGCATCTCGACCGCGCGTCTAAACCGTTGGTTAATCAATACCATAGAACAAAACCCGCCGCCGGCGGTCTCGGGGCGCCGCATCAAAATCCGCTATATGACGCAGCCCAAAAGCCGTCCGCCGCATTTCGTGCTGTTCGGCAATCAGCTCGACGAACTGCCGACGAGCTACGAGCGCTTTTTAATCAATGGCTTACGCAAGACGTTCGACTTCCCCGGCGTGCCGCTCCGCATCTCCAGGAAGACGGCCGACAATCCCTATGAGGGTAAAAAGCGGGGGTAAAGGCGGCGGTTTCCGCGCGCATTTTCGCGCATGGACGCGCATCCCCCGGCGTTGGACGGGCATCCCGACGCAAAACAAGCAGTTGCACTAAAAAACGATCCGCCAAGCTCATAACTTACGCTTGCGACCGGTGACAAATGTGTCACACTCGCTTCCCCCGGCTCTCCCAACCGGGTGAACCAAGGAGGTTCCTAATGTCCTTACAAGGTCATATTGTCGAACTTCAACGCCGCCACGAGGCGCTCGAAAAGGAAATCGAAAAAGAGCGAAACCACCACTGCTTGGACGAGAAAAAGCTTTTGGAACTCAAGCGCAAGAAATTACAGCTGAAGGACGAAATTTCCAAATTACGACAAGGCGAGACGCTGCATTAGCATAGCTTTCCGCCAAAAGGCCAAGGTTTTGCGCGCCAAGCCAAAACCTCTGGCGCGCCCCGCCGTTGGGACGCTTAGAATAAGCCCATAAAACATCGCGTGAGGCGGGGAGCAATCTCCGCCTTTTGATTTGGCGCCGCCCCTTGCCCCGCCTTCTCTGGCGCGCGACATGCTTGATCTCCAGAATCTCGCAACGAGGCGCCGCTTAATGCCCCCAAGTCAGCGTTACCATGCCGAAACCTTACACGCGACGCTTGGCGAGGGGTTTTTCGATGAGGTCGCGCCCGCGGCCTTTCCCCGGCACATCCTGCGCTATCGCAATCAGCGCGCCGCCGCGCGGGTCGGGCTCGACACGCTGACCGACGCCGAATGGATCGCCCATTTCGGCCGCTTCGAACCCTTGCCGGGCGGCCTCGTTAAGCCGCTGGCGCTGCGCTATCACGGCCATCAGTTTCGCTCGTACAATCCCGATCTTGGCGACGGCCGCGGCTTTCTATTCGCGCAACTCCGTGACGACGAGGACGGGCGGCTGCTCGATCTCGGCACCAAGGGGAGCGGGCGCACGCCCTGGTCGCGCCAGGGCGATGGCCGGCTCACCCTCAAGGGCGGCGTTCGCGAAATTCTCGCGACCGAAATGCTGGAGGCGCAGGGCGTCGACACTTCCAAAACTTTCAGCCTGATCGAAACCGGCGAACAGCTTATTCGTGGCGACGAGCCTTCGCCGACGCGCTCCAGCGTGTTGCTGCGGCTGTCGCATTCGCATATCCGCATCGGCACTTTTCAGCGCCTCGCCTTTCTCGAAGACAACGCCGCGATCGAAAAACTGCTGGGCTATTCGATCGACAATTATCTCCCCGAACTCGCCGACGCGCCGCCGGAGCGACGCGCGGCGGCGTTTCTGGAGGCGGTGATCGCGCGCGTCGCCCGGCTTGGCGCGAGCTATATGGCGGCGGGCTTCGTCCATGGCGTGCTCAATTCGGACAATATCAACATCACCGGCGAGAGTTTCGACTACGGCCCCTGGCGCTTCGCCCCGAGTTGGGACGCCGGCTTCACCGCCGCCTATTTCGACCAGAGCGGGCTCTATTCCTTCGGCCGCCAGCCCGGCGCGCTCGCCTGGAATCTGACGCGGCTGGCCGAATGCCTGCTGCCGCTGACCGGGCTCGCGGCGGCGGAAAAGGCGCTGGACGCCTATCCAGAATTGGCGAAGGCGGCGTTTCGCAAGGCGCTACTCGCGCGACTCGGCCTGCTTTCGGAGGGCATTGATCGCGACGCGCGCCTCGCCAAGGCCTTCGTCGATTTTGCGATAAGCTCGCGCGCGCCGTTCGAGCAGACGCTGTTCGACTGGCGCGGTGGATTGGCGAGCGAGGCGCGGGCGAAGCGCTCTCCCAGCGCCGCGCTTTACGAAGCGGAACAATTCGCGCCGCTGCGCGAGGCGCTATCGGGCTATCGGCCGAGCGCGACGGCGCGGCTGGATCATCCCTATTTCGCGGCGCCGGAGCCCTGCGCGATGCTGATCGACGAGGTGGAGGCGATCTGGAGCGCCATCGCCGCGCGCGACGATTGGAGTCCGTTCCAGGCAAAGCTCGCGCGGATCGCGCAAATGCGCGCGGCCTATGCGGGGGAGTGAGACGGCGCCGCATTGAGGAGTTCATCGAGAACGCAGAGTCGCCGCGCCGCGGTTATAGTCCGCGTCGCCAAAATCCGTCCAAAGCGGCGATCCACGGTCCGAATGGCGCCGCTATTACAGCGGCTTTCCAAACCTGCCGATATTCACTCCATTCTGGGCGAGCCAGTTGCGCAGAGTAGCGGAAACAGGCACGACGCTGGAGGCATTGCTATTGGTCTGGCAAGCGTTCTTTAGGACAACATATCTACCATAAATTTGACTAACTTCATGGTCGCCAATGACCGAGCGTGCCTTAGTAAGAAGCATATTAACGTCAGATTCGCTATACATGTTTATTAGCTGGCAGCCAATAACAACATTGTTTGCATAAGCAGTCGATGAAATCAGCATCGACGCGATGACCAGTGCAGGAAGTTTCATTTGTACCACCTCTCAAGTTTGAGTCGCCTTGCTTCTTCATTTCGATTGGCTACTCGATTCACGGCGCCAAAGGCCTAGCCTTTGTCGGTGCGGTGTTTTGTTAGGTCCGTGCTTGTTTGATGAAAGCTGTATCATTGAGAATGAATTCGATCAAGAGGCTACTGTTTAGCTAGAGTTTATCTTGATCCGATACAACTCATCGCAAGTATTATCGGCGAAAGTTTGACCATTACTGTCAAGGTTTTGGCTGTTCTTCCCCGGGGAACCGCGCGTCACGCTTGGACGGCCTGATGACGGGGAACGAAATATGAGCACTGGCCGCGCGCCGCCGGGCCTTTAGTTAACGCCTTCTGCGTGGAAAGAACGGAGAGCCGTCGTGTCCGTTGAAACAGCCAATCAAACGACGCGTCCTCCGGACCCGGAGAGCCCCTCCCGAGACCAAAGGAAGTTGCATCCGATCGCCCTCGGCGTCGAGCGCATCGGCCTTCTGTCCCTGTCGCATCCTTGGATTGTCGCGATCGCCGCGATCGCGTTGATGATCGCCGCGGCCTTTGGCGTCACGCGGATCAAAGTCGACGATTCGCTCAGTCAGTTGTTCCGCTCGAATACGCCCGAGTTCAAACAATACGAGGAAGTGACGCGGCGATTTCCGTCGAGCGAATTCGACGTGCTCGTCGTCGTCGAAGGCAAGGACCTGCTCGCGCGCGACTCGATCGAAAAGTTGCGAGACCTCGTCATGGACCTCCAGTTGGTCGATGGCGCGCGAGGCGTAATCTCGATGTTCTCGGCGCGCCAGCCCAAGGAAAAAGACAAGATTCCGGCGCCTCTGTTTCCAGATCAGCTGCCGGAAGGCGCCGCCTACGGCAAGCTGATTGACCGCGTGATGGCCAATGAGATCATTCGCGGCAAGCTTTTGTCGCAAGACGGCCAACTCACCTTGGTCGTTCTCGCTCTCGCGCCAGAGGTCACTGAGAGCAATGAACTGGGCGCCGTCGTCGACGACATCCACAAAACGGTGGACGCCGATCTCGGCGGTTCGGGGCTGACCGCGCAGCTTTCCGGCGTTCCCGTGATGCAACTCGAAATCCGCGAGGCCGTCGAACACGACAGGCTCGTTTACAACACCGTGGGCTTCCTCGCCGGCTGCCTCATCGCGATCCTTTTCTTCCGGCATGTGTCTTTCATGATCATGGCGGCCGGACCGCCATTGACCGCCATTCTATTGGCGCTCGGCGCGCTGGGCTGGCTCGGTTTCCGCCTTAACATGTTTCTCAATGTGATGACCCCGCTCATCATGGTCATCAGCTTTTCCGACAGCATGCAGCTTACCTTCGCCGCGCGCGACAGATTGCTCGAGGGACAGGGTAAATATGAGGCGTTGCGCAATTCAATGCTGGTTGTCGGCCCGGCCTGTGTTTTAACCCATGCGACGGCGGCGCTGTCCTTCGTCGCATTGCAGTTTTCCGATTCGGATTTGATCCGCTCATTCGGGGAAGCGGGTTTTATCGCGACGCTCATCGCGCTTATCGCGATCCTGCTGTTGACGCCGCTGCTCGGCGTTTTGGTTCTGCGCGACGACGCGGCGTTCGTCGCCCGGATCAAACGACATGATTTCGGCGTCGAAGCGTTGCGGCGTTTTTGCGCCTTTATCGCGGTCCATGTGGTTAGTCGACCGGGGCTTTACAGTTTCTTGGGTCTTGTCGTCGTCGTCGGGCTGGGTTTGAACTACGCCAACCTCCAGCCGAGATACCGGCTGGCCGATCAGGTTCCGGATCGGCAACGGGCGGTCGCGGCGAGCGAGCGCCTGGATGTCAAATTGACGGGCGCCAATCCGATTGACGTGCTGATCGAGTTTCCGCCGGGCGCGTCGCTTTATGCGCCGGAAACGCTGAACGTGATCGCCAGCGTCCATGCGATTGTCGAGAAACAGCAAGGCGTCGGCAATGTCTGGTCGCTCGAGACGTTGCGCCGCTGGCTCGCCGAGAAGGCCCACAAAAGTGACGTCGCTGTTCTCAAGCAATATGTCGACATTCTGCCGGAGCATTTGCGGGGGCGGTTTATTTCCGCCGAAGGGGACTCCGTCGTCGTATCGGGGCGGGTTCCCGACCTCGACGCGAGCCGGCTGCTGCCAATTGTCGATAGCCTCGACAAGGCGCTCGCCGGGGTTCGCGCCGCGCACCCGGGTTACACGATAGCGGTGACGGGACTTTCGGCGATCGCCGCGCGCAACAGCGCCAATATGATCGCGAAACTGAACCGAGGGCTGACGGTCGAGTTCGCCGGCGTCGCCTTTTTCCTCGGCTTGGCTTTTCGTTCCGTCGTCGTAATGTTTTCGGCGATCCTGCCGGGAATCTTTCCGATTGTCGCCTCTGGCCTCTTACTCCGCATAACCGGAGTAGGCCTCCAGTTCGCGAGCGTCGTGGCGCTCACCGTGTCTTTCGGATTGGGCCTCAGCGCGACGATCCATTTCCTCAATCGCGCGCGGCTCGAGGATAATCCCGACGCCGACCCCGCCGTCGCGATCGAGCGGGCGACGGTTCTGATGGGCCCGGCTCTGATCCTGACATCGGTGGTGCTGGCCTGCGGACTGGCGGTGACGGTGTTCTCCAACCTTCCGTCGCTGCGGCTGTTCGGGTGGCTGAGCGCCTTCTCGATGATCGCGGCCCTGGTCGCCGATCTGTTGATTCTGCGCCCGACGACGATGTTCCTGCGCCGGATGGCTCGTCGCCTCGCCAAGAACAGGTTTAGCGCCTCGCGATAAATGGCGCTTCCGATAGCCTCATCCCTTGCGCAGGGTGATCGACATCGCTCTCACATCGGTTCCGGCTTGCGGCCGTATCGTGACCGACTGGCCGCCGCCATGCGTCCTTATGCCGATGCTGGCGGAAAAGCCCGCGCCGGACACATAGGCCGAAATATCGGAACTGCTGGCGTGGCCGGAAATGCTGCCGGACACTGAGTGCGTCGACTCGCTCCAACTGCCGGAAACGCCGCCGCCATTGGATACGACATTGGCGGTGATGTGCAAATTATAGCTGGCGCTGGCGCAACTTAGCGTCTGGTTGAGAGCGGCGCCGGTTTGAGCGACCGCGTAGGTCGCCCTGCAATGAACCCGTTCCGTGGACCCGTCCGACATTGTGATGGCCCCGCCGCCCGACCAATGACCGGCGAGATCCAAGAATGGGCCGGTCTGCTGCGCGAAACCATGGGGCGAAACGAGCGTCAAGCCGATCGCGACCATGGTTCGTCCGAGCCAACGCCCCGCTCCTTCCGTCGAGGAAAAAGACATGATCTTTGCTCTCGCTAAAGCTGCTGAAATCTTCGGACGCGACACCTCCTCCCGCGAACTATTCGCGACAATTTCGAAACGTCACGCCAATTAGCGAGTCAGGCCGGCGCATCGAGGCATAGCATTTTCGCCTCCATGCAAACCTGACGGTACGCCCGGAAATAGGGCGCTTTGGCAAGACGGCCATCATCCGCGATGGATTTTTTTCGAGTTCGGCGGATAGCCTTCGCCAGGCGAGCGCCCGTCGCGACAGCATGCGGACGTCGGGGAAAGCGGGAATGGGAAGCCGCCATGAAGACCGCGAGGATTGCCGCCGCTCAGTCCGTTGAATATCGGGAAGACATCGAGGCCGCGTCGAATTGCGCCGCGGATGTCGCCGCGCGCGCCAAGGCTGAAGGCGGAGCGCTGTTGTGTTCTCCGGAAAGGCCGCCGCCTGTGAGACCGGCGTGGGGGACTTTTCAGGTTTAACGGTCGCCGGGCATCCGACGCCCCAAAAATGTCGCGTGCGACTTGACCGGGGCTAGCTTGCAAATGTTATAACATAACATCCGCCCGCATCGCCGGGCATCGAAAAGCTGGGCAAAATCCAATGAAATGTGAACACGGGCGGCGCTGTTTCGTTGGAGCCATGGCCGCGCTCTGGAGCGTTGGCGCTTCGGCCCAGGAGGCCTTACCCGCCATCGAGGTTGGCGCCGCGGCCAAACCCGCCGCCCCGCAGGTCGCCGCGCCTCCCCCGGTCCCCGCCGCGCCGGCGTCCGCGCCCCAACCGGCTAACTCCTTTGCAGACCCGGCCAACCCGTTTGAGCGCGAGCTGCTCCCCAAGGAGGGAGCCAATATCTACGCCCTGGACCGCGCGGCGATCGAGGCTCTGCCGCAAGGCGATCAGACGCCGCTCGAAAAAGTTCTGCTGCAAACGCCCGGCGTGTCGCAGGATTCCGCCGCCAGCGGCAATCTCCACATCCGCAACGAACACGCCAATGTGCAGTATCGCGTCGACGGCATTCTNNTCGATGTCGCTCGTCACCGGGGCTCTGCCGGCGCAATATGGGCTGCGCACCTCCGCGCTTGTCGACATCGTCTCGCGCGCGCCGCCCACGACGCCGGGCGGCGGCGTCACGCTCTATGGCGGCAGTCATGGAACCGGCCAGACCGCGTTCGACTATGGCGCGAAGATCGGCCAATGGGAGGTCTTCGCGGCGGGCCGGCTGATCATGAACAGTCTGGGGATCGAAAACCCGACAAGCAGCTACGAGGCGATCCATGACCGGACGCGGCAGGGCAGGTTCTTGGGCTTCCTGTCCTACGCCATAGACGACGCGACCAAGCTCAGCGTCATCACGGGAACGTCGGTCGCCAATTATCAAATCCCGAACAATCCCGGCCAGCCGCCGCAGTTCGAGGCCTTCGGGATAGGCTACTTCAATTCCGGCAAGCTCAACGAGAACCAAGTCGAGCGAAGCTACTATAATGTCGTCGCTCTGACCCATGCGGGCGGCGACATTGATGCGCAATTGTCGTTCTTCTCGCGTTATTCGGAGCTGCATTTCGTGCCGGACGCGGTCGGCGATCTGGTGTTCAACGGCGTCTCGTCGGACATTTATCGCTCCAGTTTCGTCAACGGCCTGCAGGGCGACGGGGCTTACCGGATCGGCGGCGGCCACACGCTGCGCGCCGGCTTCACGGCGAGCGGCGAGAGGACGCAAACCGTCAATTCCTCGATCATCGAACCGCTCGACGCGAATGGGAATCCGATCGACGCGCCGTTCGGCGTGAGCGACCCCTATTCCAAGCTCGGCTGGCTCGCCGGCGTCTATGCGCAGGACGAATGGAAGATCACCGACCTGCTGACGCTGAATTCTGGCTTGCGTTTCGATCAGATGTGGCAGTTCGTCGATACGAACCAGCTCAGCCCGCGCGTAAGCGTCGTCTATAAGCCCGTAAATGAAACCGCCTTCCATATCGGCTACGCCCGCTATTTCACGCCGCCGCAGCAGGCGCTCGCCGCTCCCACGAATTTGGCTCTCTACAACAACACGACGCAGCAGTCGTCCGTCCCGCTCTCAAGTCCGGTTCGGCCCGAGCGGGCGAATTACATCGATACGGGCGTGACCCAGAAACTGACGAAGGAGCTTGAAGTCGGCGTCGACGCCTATTTCAAACGCGCGCGCAATCTTATCGACGACGGGCAATTCGGTCAGGCGCTGGTGCTCACCGCCTTCAACTATGATCGCGCCTATAACACCGGAGTCGAATTCAAGTCGGTCTATCAGAGCGGCGATTTTCGCGCTTATGGCAACCTCGCCTGGGGCCGTCAGCGGGCGACACGGGTCATCTCCAACCAGTTCCTGTTCGACGCCAGCGAATTTCCCTATATCGCGACGAATTACATCTACACGGACCACGCCCAGACATGGACGGGATCGGCGGGCGCCTCCTATCGCTGGCTCGGGACGCTGGTTTCCGCCGATTTGATTTATGGAAGCGGCCTGCGCGACGGATTTGCCAACACGGGTCATGTCTCGCCCTACACCCAGGTGAACCTCGGCCTGTCGCGCGAAATTTCGACGCCCTGGGGCAAGCCGGTCACGCTCCGCTTCGATGTCGTCAACCTTCTCGACCACTCATATGAATTGCGCAGCGGCTCCGGCATCGGCGTCTTCGCCCCGCAGTATGGCCCGCGCCGCGGGTTTTTCGCGGGACTGAAACAGGAGTTTTGAGTGAGCGCGATTTCTGACGCGGTGGCCCTTCATTGAAGCTCCAATAAAGCGGCGACCGCCCGGCTGGGAACGCGTTCCCGGTGGACGAGCGCGTTGAATTGGCGCTCCACGAGGTCGAACGGCGCCCGCTTCAGGGTTCCGGCGGCGATGTGCGGGGCCGCCGCCAGATCGGACGCCGCCGCGAGAGAACCACCCCGCGCGGCCGCCGCGAGGACCGCTTCATTGGACGGCAGCTCCAGCAAAACCTTGAGCGCTCGGGGCGCGACCCTCGGCCTGCCGGCGCTGGCGATCGCCTGGGAAATGACGCCGCGAGCGTTTGGCGTGTTCGCCGGGCTGACGGTCTATGCGGCGCCGCAGGTGCTGGCGGCCACCGCGCCGATCAGCTCGCTGTCCGCGCAAATCGGCACATTGGTGAAACTGATCCGCGTGCTGATGCTGGGGCCGGTCGTGCTGGCGCTGTCGCTGCTGTCCGGGCGGCGCCAAGCCAGCGCCCGCCCGCCGCTGTGCCATCTCGCGCCGTGGTTCATCATCGGCTTTCTGCTGCTCGTCGCGGCGAGATCGGCCGGTCTCATTCCAGAGACCCTCGCCGACCCCGTGTCGAGGATCGCCTCGGGGCCCACGATAGTGTCGATGGCGGCCCTCGGTCTCGGCGTCGACCTGCGAACCGTCGCGAGAGCCGGCCTTCGCGTGTCGTTGGTGGTTACGCTCTCTCTCCTCGCTCTTGGCGGGGCGGCGCTGCTGACGATCCGAGCGCTCGGGCTAGGATAACGATCGACGGTTCGGCGTCGCGTCAGCGATGATCATAGTGTCCGCCGCCGCCGTGCCCCCAACCGCCGCGTCCCCCGCGTCCGGCCCAGCGCCAGTTGTTCCAGCCATAGCCGCCGCCCCAGCCATAGCCGCGGCGGAAGGCGTAGCCGCAATAGTACCAGCCCGGGCCGTTCCAGGCCGAGTCATACCAGCAGTAACGCTGGTTGCCAAAGAGATAGGGATAGGGCGAGACGGGAACGGGCGCGACCACCGGCGGAGGCGCCGGATAGCCGTAGCCGTAGGGAGAGGCGTATTGCGCGCGCGCGGACCCGGCCAGACCGCACAGAGCGGCCAAAAATCCCGAGGCCGCGAAAAGGGCAATGCGTTTGTTCGGCATAAGCTGCTTTCTCCTCTCGTCCAGAGTCGCGACCAAGGGGCGCGGGGCTGGAAGAATGCGAATCGCTTTCGACGGCGATAGCCGTTAGGCGGGGAAAATGGCCGAAAGCAGGCTACTCGTCCACCGCTGGCTAGAAGCGTTGGTCGAAATAATAGTCGTTTGGATCGCGCCGCTGGGAGTAGCGGGGTTGAAGAGCAGGGGCTTGCTCGTCGATCCGGCCGCTTTCGGTGACGACAACCCATTTTTGGCCGATTTTTTCGACCGCCAACACTCTGCCGGCGCCGGGCAGCCGGTCGCCGGGACCAACTTCGTAAAGCCCGCCGGCGCGGCCCTGCACGAGCGCTATGCCGTCCTGGACCTCTCGCACCGTATAATCGCCGATCGGCCTCGCGGCGTCGGCGGCTTTGGCGTTCGCGCCGGCGGCCGTCGCGGCCGGGGCGGGGGCCGCGACTTTCGTCGCCGGCTTGACGCTCCCCCTGGCGTCGTTGCTGGCCGTTGACGGGACCGGCGACTTGGCGGAAATAGCCGCGGCCGGGGCGGGGGCCGCGACTTTTGGCGTCGGCTTGACGCCGCCCTTGGCGTCGTTGTTGGCCGTCGCCGGGACCGACGAATTGGCGGAAATCGCTGCTTCGAGCCGCTCCATGGACTTGTCGTTCTTTTCGAGCCTCGCCGCGATCTGCGCGGCGACATTGGCCGCATCGACGTGGTTGGCCTCGATTTTCCGGTCGAGCGAATTCAGCTTGGCTTCGAGGGTTCCCCTTTCCGGAGCGTCGCTTCGCTTGTCGAGAGAGTCGAGCTTGGCTTGAAGCGCGCGAATTTCCTCGCGCAAGGCGCGGATGTCGCCGCGCTCCGCTTCATCGGCGGCGAGTTTTCGCGCGGCGTTCGTGTCGCCGCGAGAATCCGCGGCCTCGCGCGACTGAAATTTGGTTCCGACGGCCCAGCCGGTCCCCAGCGTCAAGGCCAGCGCGCAGGCCGCGAGGCCAAGGCGGCGCCAGGATTGCCGCTTGAGCCGGGACTTTTCTTGCTCGTCCGGGCCGGGTCCGGTCGGGCCGACGTTCGTGTCGGGCGGATTGGGTAGGACTATGAGCTCGTTCATAATGTGGAACCCCCGTGGTGATCTCCCGCGCCCGCGCGCCAAAGCGATGAACCCCGAATGCCTTCAGAAAGCGCTAACCATGTTGGCGCCAGTGAGTTAACGCGCGGTTATCCCTCCGCGTCTCGCGCGCCGATGGACATCGGAGCGATGCGAATTCGCCCCATACCCCAATACTAGAATCGTGTTCTTTTCGCGGAACTTCGTCGACCTTCGCGTGACTTGCTCCAGCGCACGCCAAGGATCGTCGCGCCGCGCTAATAAAGGCTCGCCAACCCCTTCCAAGCGGGATTAAGCTGCCAGCGATTTCGCTTAGGCTCCTTTTGGAGACCGCATGAAGCCCTTTGTCATCAAACTTGGCGCGATCAGTCTTGGCGCGCTCGCGCTGGTTGTTGCCCTCGCGGCGGGCGCGGGCGCCGCGCGGCCGGAGCCCGCTTCCGCGCAAAGGGCCAAACCCGCCCCGGCGCGGCTTTCGCCGGCCGAGCTTCCCGCCGGCCGCGACGGTTCCGCGATACTGACGACGCCGGCGCCGGGACGCTACAGCATTCGCGTCAAAAGCCCGTCGGGCGCGCGCATCGAACTCGTCGACATGATCGAGGGCCCGACCGACTCCTCCGGCGCGCCGGGGCTGCGCGACGGACGCATAGACGCGCTGCTCGACAAGGGCGCGTATAAAATCCGCGTCGCCAACGCCAAAGGCGCGAGCGGCAAGGCGCTGCTGTCGGCGGCGCCTTTCGTCGAGGTCGACGACAAGAGTCCGGCCCTGGTCGCGGGACAGTCGCAAAGCGGCGAACTCGGCGATTTGCGCCAACGGACCTATACGCTCGATATCGGGCCGGAGGGCCGCGTCGCGATCGAGGCCGAAGGGCGCGCCCTCGCCGACCTGCGACTTTGGCGCCCGGGCGGCGAATTGGTCGATCTCGCTTTCGAGCGGCGCAATGTCGAACCCAAGCCCGGCCAGTTCATGACGCTGATCCGGCTGGAGGGCGCGCTGGCGCCAGGCCATTACCTCGTGACCGCCTATGGCGGGGAGCCGCTGGTCTGGGCGAGCGGCGCGACCGCGCAGCCGTTTCTGCTGCGCCTCGAAAACTGGACCTCGCTCGACGCTGGTCTGTTCGAGGGCGTGATCGGCGCCTTTGGCTCGCTGCGGTTCGCGGCGCCGGCCGGTTACGACGCCTTTCGTTTGGAGGCGCCGCAACCCGCGCCCTTGAGACTGCAAGCGCTTCGCGGCGCCTCGATGGCGCGATCCGGCGCGATCGCCAAAAACAGCCGCGATCCCTTCGTCACGCTGGATCTCCCCTCCGACGGCAAGGAGCCGGCGAAGCTCGAGGTTTCCGGTTACGAGGGCCAGGCCTTCTCGCTGCGCGCGGTGCGGCGCGATGCGCATTTCAGCTTCGACGGCTCCGGGCCGCATCTCGTCGGCCTCGACATCGCCGGCGAGGGCGGCGACGAGATCGCGGCCACGGCCCTGTTCGCGCGCGTCGAGAAGGACGGCAAGACGCGGGTGCTCGCCTCCGACATGCCGCGTCTCGCCAATGGCCGGCCCTGGCGCGACAAGTTCAACTTGCGCCGACGCACGACGCTGCTGTTCGAGGTTTTGGACGCCGGTCCCGTCGGCATCGACGCCAAGGGCGTCAAGCTGGCGGCGACGATCGAGCCGACTTTTGGCGCGCTGGCGCCGCGCGCCGACGGCAAGATTCCAAACCGCTACGATCTGGCGGCGGGCTTTTACACGCTCGTGCTGGACCCGATCGGCGACGCCGCCGGCGTTGTCGACGTGACGCTCGGAACCCCCGGCGTCGCGGCCGCGGCGCCGGTTCAGGCTCCGGCGCGGGTCGCGATTTCGTTCGGCGAGCAGCGGCTGGAGCGGGACGGCTCCTACCTCATCATCGCCAATGTCGCGCCGGAACTCTTGGTCGGGCCGCGCATCGTCGCCTTGCCCGCCAATCTCGAAAAGGCGCCCCTGCCGCTGTGGCAGGGCGCGGACGAGACGATTTCGATTCCGCTGCGCTCGCCGAAGAACGGCAGGATCGTCGCCCACGACGGCAGGGGCGCCGATGTCGCGCTGACGTTTGGGTCCGAGACGATCGACGACGCGATGTTTGTCAAAACGGTGAAAATCGCGCCCAGCGGCAAGGCGCGCGCGCTTGGCCTCGCCTTTGTCCCGAACCTCGCCGCGAAGGCCGAGGAGAAAGAAGAAGCAAAAGACGCCGATAAGGAAAAGCAGGAAGAGTCCGATGTCGCGCCGAAACCGTCGAAGCCCCCGCCGGGCCGCGCGCCGCTGGTCGGGGCGGCGGGGCGTCCGACCTATTTCGACCTCGCGCGAGACGAGACGCGCGAATTGCGCTTCGACGTGGCGCAAGGCGGGCTCTACCGGGTCGAGACGCTGGGCCGCTTGCAAACAGCGATCAAGATCGGCGCGGCGGTTTCGACCAATCTTGGCGCCGGCGAAAACAACGGCCCCGGCCACAACGGCCTTGTCACGACCTATCTGCGCGCCGGTGCCTATCGCGCCGCCGTCTCCGCCAAGGAATCGTCGGGTCGGCTCGGCTTCTCGGCGACGCCCGCGACGCTGGTCGAGACGCCAAAACTCGTCGACGAGGGCGGCGCGCGGGCGACGCTGGCGCCCGGCAAGGGGGCGAGCATCCCGCTGGAAATCACGCAAGACGGGCTCTACACCATCGATCTTCTGGGCGTTGGCCGCCGCTGGCGGGCGCGTCTGGAGGATTCCGAGGGCTGGCCGCTCGGCAAGCCCGGCGAGATCCGGCTGCTGACGCGCCAATTCGAAAAAGGCGCCTATCGCCTTGTCGTCTCGCCCGAGGATGTCGAGGCGCGCATGGCGGCGCGGCTGCGACGTTTTACGCCGGCGCCGGAACTCGCCGGCCACGGTCCGCATCCCCTGCCGTTCGAGGCGCCGCGAAGGCTGCAATGGCGCGAACCTTCGGCGCAAGGCGCCGCGCGCGAGCCCGACGTCTGGCGCTTTTCGCTGCAAGGCGACGCGGATGTCGCGCTGTCGATCACCGACGGCATGACGGCCGAGATTTTGCGCGGCGACAAGGAGAGCGTCGGCAAGGCGGCGGCCGGGCGCGATTTTCAGGGGCGTCTTGGCGCCGGCGACTACCGCGTCGAGGCGCGCGCGATCTCTCGCGACGACCGGCTCGATTACGAGATTTCGCTGAAATCCAAGGAGTTGCAGCCCGGCGTTCCGCGCTTCGTCGACTTGCCGGCGAAAGTGAATTTCTCGCTGGCGCGGGACGCGGTCGTCGATCTGACGAGTTTTGGCGACAAGGAGACGCTTGGCGTGCTGAAGGACTCGGGCGGAGCCGCGGTCGAACAACTCACCGGGCGCGCCGACGACTGGAACGTCGCGCTCTCCCGCCGCTTCCAGGCGGGAGCCTATACGCTGGAGCTGACCGCGCTCGGCGCCAGCCCGCAAAGCGCCTCGAGCGACGATTCGAGCGTGGACAATAGCGAAACACATGACGGCGACAGCGGGAACTCGACCGAGTTGCGCCTCGCCCTGCCGGTCGAGACCGACGACGGCGCACTCGAAGCGGCGGGCTCGAAGTCGCTGACGGGCGCCGGCGCGCATGTGCTCGCGCTTCCCGCCGCGCGAGCGGGAAGTCTGGAACTGGTCGAGGCGCGATCCTCGTCCGAAATCGCGCTGTCGATCGAGCGCCGCGACGCGGACGGCGCCTGGAAGGTCGTCGGATCTCGGCGCGGCCTCGCGCCCTTCGCGGCGTGGCCGGCGGGCGACTCGGACAAAAGCGTTTGGCGCGCCGTCGTCTGGAGCGTCGGCGGGGCGAAGGCGCCGATAGAGATCGCCGCCCGCGCGGTCGAGCGGCGCGGACAAGGCGGGGCGGAGATCGCGCTCGATCCCGTCGAGGGCGCGCCCGCGCCGATTTGCGTCGGGCTCACTGAACTTCCCGCGGCCTCGGTGGTCGAGATCGCGGCTCCTTCCGCGGGCCTCTTCACGGGCTCTTCATCGGGACAACTGTTGCGCGACGCGCGGGCCGGCGCGCTGGCGCCGCAATCGCGCAATCTATGGTTCGTCGCCCCCGGCGATTGCAAGACCGGCGTCGCGGTGAAAAGCCTGGAATGGCGCGGCGAGCAAATCGCGCTCGATCTCGCCGCCGGCGAGCGCGCGGAACTGCCGATGTTGGCGCCGCCCAAGGGCAACGCGCGGCTGTGGCTGGCGGAATCGGCGCAAGGACGAGTCGGGCTGATTGCTGGCGCCGGCATGGCGGTCTCGCGGGACGCGACGCTGGCGCTCGCGGGCGATGCGCCCCCGCGCCTCTGGAACGCTTCGGGGGCTGGACCCCTGCGGCTGAGCTTGCGGGCGATCGACGTCGATGTGGCGCCCGTGGCGCAAGGCGGCGCGCTGTTTCGCGGGGTGATTCCGCCCCTAACCGCGCAACCGGTGACGCTCGCGACAAACGACGGGCCGCTGGCCCTGGAGCTGCCCGCGGAAGTCGCGGTTTTCGCGGCGCCGGGCGAGGCGTCGGGTCTGGCGATTTACGGCGGGGCTTCGCCGCTCGCCGCGACCTATCACGGCGCGCCGCCGAATGGCGGGGGCTACTGGCTGGTGAATCTCTCGAACACGCCCGCTCCCGTGCTTGCGGCGCCCGCGCCCGGCAAGCGCGAGACCGCCTCCACGACCCATGCGCTCAAGGGGTTTTTCGGCGCCGCTGGCGAGATTATCGTTCCCGTCGACGGCGCGAAGGGCGAGCGGCTGGTATCGCTCGGCGGCGAGACGCGCTTCGTTTCGCAAAGCGGCTCCGTTTCGAGCGGCGCGACGATTGAAATCGACGGCCCCGGCGTCGCTCTGCTCGATCACCCGCCCGGGCTCGCCGCGCTGTGGCTGGAGCGTGCGGGAAAAGGACCGTGGCCGGCGGTGGCCGCCAAGCCGCTGAGCCTCCCGGGCCACGTGGCGCTGGAAGGTTCGGCGGCGAGCTTCGCGCTGCGTCAGAACGAGCCCGTGCTGCTGACGGCGCGCGCCGACGCGCCGGCCATCGTCGCCTTCACGCAAAACGGCCGGCGCGACGTCCTGGCCTTCCCGAGCGGCGTCGAATTGCGCCGCCTGATGACCGCCGGAGACGCGACGCTCGATGTGTACTCGCCGCACGACGGTCCGCTGACCGGCGCGCTGGATGTTTTCACCAGCCCGGTGATCGAGGCGCATGAGGGCGTCAACGACGCCGTGACGCTGGCGCCGGGCGCGGCGGCGCTGTTCGCCTTCGAGACCAAGCGCGAGGCCGAGATCGGCCTTGGGCTGCGCGCCGAGCCCGACCGCGCGACGCTGCGGCTACTGCGCGCCGACGGCCAGCCGCTCGGCGAGGGCGTCGAACAATCGCTCAAGCTCCCCGTCGGCCGCTATCTCGTCGAGGCGCGCATTCCCGCCGACGCGCCCATGAGCATCGTCCGGCTCGCCGTGCTCGGCCTCTCGCCGCCGCCAGTGAGCCCGCCGGACGAGGTCGTGGCGGAATTCTTGGACAAGGCCGGGCTGAAGAAGGCCAAGACTCGATAGGGCGGAACAAGCACGCGCGTCTCAAACGACGGGCTAAGCCGCGATAGGGAACGAGACGCTTCGATGAAAAACAGATTTCTCGCCTTGCTCGCGGCCGCGTCGCTCGCCCTCTTCGCGCCGGCGCCGCGCGCCGAGCCGCAAAGTCCTCAGACGAATTTCGACCGCGTTCAGCGCGCCGACGGCGCCCGTGTCGTTCCGGAAAAATTTTTGCGCGACTGGGATCCCATCACTGTTTTCTTCGATTCCGACACCGGTCCGAAGAACGGCGGTCCCGCCGACGCGCATGAAAAGTTCGCGACTCTGTCGCCGGAACCGGCCGGCGAATGGCGATGGCTCGGGCCGCGCGCCCTGCAGTTTCGCCCGGCGGAGCCCTGGACGCCGCTGGCGCGCGTCCTGGTGAAATCGGGCTTAAACGAAACGCGGCTGGTCGCGCTGCTGCCGACGCCAAGCTCCACGACGCCGGCCGAGGGCGCCGATCCCATACCCGAACTGACGCAAATAGCGCTGACTTTCCCCTCGCCCGTCGAGGCGAAAGCGCTGGCGCGCCTGCTCGCCATCGAGATACGGCCATCGCCGGGCGTCTCGCCGCGCGGCGCGCGGGTGCTGTCACCGGCCGATTTCGACATTCTGCCGCTGGAGCGAAGTAAGCGCTCCGCCGAGCAAAGCTATGTCATAAAATTTCGCGAGGCCATCGCCGACGGCCAACTCGCCGTCATCAGGCTAAAGCTCGCCGACGAGCCCGGCTTCGACGAGGAAACCTTCGAGCTGCGCGTGCGCACGGCGACGCCTTTCGCCGTCGTCGACACGACCTGCGGCCGCGGCTGGAATGACGACAAGATCGACGGCGTGCTGCGATGCGCGTCGAATGGCGCCGCCGCGCCGGCGCCAGAGAGCGGCGCGGAAGAAGGCGGCGACGCGGGCTCGGAATACGCGCCGGCCAACAAGCGGCGCCTGTCGCTGCAATTTTCCGCCGAGCCCGCGCCGCTCGATATTTTGCGGGCGCGGGAGGCGCTGCGCGTCACCCCGCCGGTTGACGATCTCAACGTCGAGGTCGACCGCCAGCGCCTGAAGATTACGGCCAAATTTTTGTCGGATCGCGTTTACGAGCTGAATATCGCGCCGGGCGCGCTGCATGACGCGCGCGGGCGGGCCTTGGCCGGCGCTTTTACGCAGCGTTTCGCCTTCACGCGCGACGCGCCCGCGCTGCAATGGGACGCGGGTTTCGGCATCGTCGAACGTCTTGGCCCGCAAG
>PLZT01000688.1 GCA_003152255.1 Methylocystaceae bacterium
GGCTCGGCGTGCGGACCAAAGAGGCACTCGACGACGCGATCGCCGACGTTTGCGCGACACTCACGAACGAAGAATGCAGGAACTTCTTCATAAGCTGCGGTTATGGAGTCGACTGATCGGGAAACGCTCTAGCGCGAGCACTATGCCTTTTGCCGATTTAAAGGTCCCCGCAAGTCATTCTCGCGTAATCGCTAGAACGGTTCCTGATCGTAGTGGCCCACAACCTGCGGAGACGACGAAGTTTTCACATTCCCTTGGCGTGAACGCTGGTAGGAGCGCGCCGACCGTATTCCAGAGACCATCGACGGTCCGCTCGGCGGCCTTTCGCAGCAGCGCCTTACGGCCATTCAGCCTTGGTCGAGAATGCCCACAAGATTAGACGAGAATTGCATGCGTTGCATTCGAAGCCCGCCAATGCACATTGGCGCGAAAGCGCCCGGCTTCGTCGAGAGAAAGGCTCGAGGCGCTGCGAACTTTGTTCAGTCACCATCGCGGCTCCCCGTTCACTGTTCGCGGCTCGGCTCGGTGTCGGTTTCGGACGCCGCGTTTTCCGACGCGGTTGATCTGACTGCGGCGACCGGTTCTACAAGAACGAAACTGCTGCCAGAAAGGAGACGTTCAGTTCGAACGAAAAGTTGATGAATGCCCGGCTTCAAAATTTCGACCTCGCGCTCCTCGCATGGCGCAAGCGATAAGGTCGTCACTGCATCAATTACGATTACGTTTGAAGCGGAACAGGTGTTTCGTAACGTGATGGCCTCGGGAACGGTCAACCGCAGCCAATCGGGTAAAAGCCGTTTGTCTTCAATGATAAATGTTCGCGGCTGGGTGCGTTGGTCGGCAAAACGCGCTGATGGAGATGTCAAGAATACGACAACTTCCACGGCGAGCGACGCCGGAAAGGCAAATTGAACCGAGCATGGCAACTTATTCAGGTAGTCGATGCAAGCGTCCCATCGCATGACCATGAAGCCCAGCGGCAGCCCGTAGCCAAGATGTTCGAAGTAGGCTTCGGCGACAAGCATGGGATTGCCGGCGAGGTGGTAAATCTCGCCGTAAGGCGAGATCAGAGCAATCGTTTCCAAAAGGAACGCCCACGCGACGGCAAACGCCCAATGCCGCCGCCGCATGAACAGCGCATACATAATCCCGAACATCATGCCATTTGCGAAATGAAATAGCCACCCGGCTGTCGCGGTGAAACGAGACGAGGTTGACGTGTCGAGGATCCAGAGACCGAAAGTGTCGTTCGGAATGAAAACCCGCATTCCGGTTAGCACGGAGGGGAGCCCAAGAACATCGTAGGCGGCCGTTCCGAGAAACCCACCTAGCGTTCCAATGACGAGGGTTTCGGATATCGCCCGGATCGCCATATGCTTGCTGCGTCGAGCGTATAGCCAAACGAGCAGCAGCGCTATGTAGCTGGGCACGGCCGCGAACCAGACGACATCATGCAGCGACGCGATTCCGTATGCCTCGGCAAGGACCGCGCCTCCCGATGAGATGCAGGCGAGAAAGAGGACGATGTATAGCGCGATAACGGACATTTTCTGCACCCGACGCCAGAACATTCTTCTAGCGCTCTATTGGGTCGCATGGTAGCTTTGTTGGATGGATATTATCTGCCGTAACCGGCATCGGTTCCAAGGGTGTCGTCACGTTCGGCGCTTGCCAGGCTTGGCTGCCGGCTCCTATCCTTCGAGATGACCAAAATCAGCTAGGCGGGCTACCGCTTCCCGCCCGTGATCATTCAACAGGCGATTTGGCTATATCTTCGGTTCACGCTCAGCTTCCGTGACGTGGAAGATCTGTTGGCTGAGCGCGGGATCATCGTGATCTATGAGACCGTGCGTCGCTGGGTCAACCACTTTGGACCGAAGATCGCCGCCGATCTACGCAAACGTCGACCAAAGCCCCACACCACTTGGCATTTGGACGAAGTCTACCTCAAGATTGATGGTCGGCTGGTCTATCTATGATGGGCCGTGGACGCAGAGGGCGAGGCGCCAGACGTTCTGGTCCAGAGTAGGCGAAACAAGCATGCAGCGCTGCAATTAATGCGCGAGTTGCTGAAGAAGTATGGCTTGATGCCGGACAAAATCGTCACCGATGACTTGCGGTCTCATGGCGCCGCAGCTCTTGAACTGGGAATCTCAGATCATCGGAGCGCGGGCGATGGCGCAACAATCGGGCGGAGAATTCGCATCAGCCTACCCGACAAAGGGAAAGGAAAATGCAGGGTTTCAAGAGCGTGGGATCCGCGCAAAGATTTCTCTCACCGCATGCCGCCGCCTACAACACGTTTAATGTTCAACGCCATCTCATTTCGGCAAGAACACGCCGGGCTTTTCGAGCCTCGGCTACAGACACGTGACGCGCGGCCGCCGCTGCTGCGTGACCATAGTCGTCAAACAGATCATTCGCGCGCATCGTCCGACAACGTAACAATGCCCAATGGAGATACTGGGGAAAAGCCGCTCATGGTCCTCGTGGAGTCTGTTCCGCGTCGCTCAAGCCGTCGTCGCGGTAGTTGAGCACAGGAATCGAAGCGGCGCCACAGCCTCTGTCGCGGGAAAGGCGGCGGCGCGGAAATTATTGGCGGGTAATTTCGAGGAAGATCGGAGCATTTCGTCGCGGCGGCTCTTTAGCGTGGTCGAGGGCGGCCTTCGATATTCCGCGTGGCCTCTTCGAGCTCAACCGAGCGGAATCGACGCCCATTTGCGCGAGCTCCCGCCAAACGGAAAGCAGGCGCGCCTTGACGATTCTGGGCGCCTCCGAACGGTCGCCGCCTCCCGCATGGCCGATGAAGACCCTGGCCTTCGGGAAAGCCGACAAAATTTGCGCGACCGCAAGCAATTGACGGCGCGAGGCCGGCTGCGGCGCGGTCCGGCCGGCATTAAACTGGACCTGATCGAGATTGAAACGGGCGGCCATTGTCGCCGGGCTCGTCTCGCCGCGAAGGAACGCGAGCAGCAAGGCTTCGACGCCATCCGAAGAACGCGTCGCATTGGGGATTTCGGGCGAAGGCCGCGCCGCGTCCCCATGGGAGGGCGTGGGCGCAACGAAGCTCTCCTGTGTTTTAGTCACGTCTGGATTGGCGCCTGAGTTTCCTTGTGCGTCCCGCAGTCGCCGCGCGGCGGACGACTCCTTTTGCGTCACCGTCAACTCGGCTGGTTTTCCCCATTCCTCTTGCCGCGATCGCGCCAATAAAGTCAGGCCAAGAACCGCCGTCGCGAGCACGGCCGCCGCTGCTAAGGCCGCGCTTCGCTGGTCCGACACGCCGAGGGGCGAAATCGCGCCGGGATCGGCGTGGATATGGCGGTGGTGCAGGTCGGGATAGTGCGGATGAGCGTGCCGCAGCCGCTCATGGCGATGCCAATGCGAATGGGGTTCGACGATCGGTCCGTCATGCTTGTGTTGATGGTGCTCGTCATGGACATGGCTGTGCTCATGTTCGAGCGCTTCATGAACATGCGCATGCTCGTGCCGCTCGGAAAGATGCATCCACAATCCGAGCCCCATCAGCGCGGCCGAAATCGCGAGCTTTGGCGTCAGCGGGTCATGCAGAAACAGGACGGCCATCAGGGCGCCGATAAACGGCGCAAAGGAGAAATATGCGCCCGTTCGCGCGGTTCCCAAATGGCGCAACGCCAGCACGAACAGGACCAGGCTGACGCCGATCCCCAAAAAGCCGACTATCCCCGCGCCGGCGACGAAGGAAATGGGAGGAGGCGTCGCCCCGCGCCACAGGGCTAGAACGACGTTGACGGCTCCGGCGGCCAGTCCTTTGATCATGGCGATGACGACAGGATCCGTGGAAGAAAGCTTGCGGGTCAGATTATTGTCGATCCCCCACGCAAGGCACGAGCCGGCGATGAGCAGCGCGCCGAAATCCAGGACGATTCCGCTGCCTTCCCATGAAATGATCACGGCGCCGGCAAGAATGGCCATGGCGCCAAAAAGGAGGCGTCGATCTACGTTTTCGTGAAACCAAAGCCAGGCTATCGCCATGGTGGCGAGGCCCTCGAGATTAAGGAGAAGCGCAGCTGACGCAGCCTCGGTTCTCGCGAGACCGAGCATGAGGAGAAGCGGACCGATCAGGCCGCCAAAGAAGGTTATCGTAGCCAGCCAAGGAATGTCCGATCGACGAAGGGGCGCCTCCACTCCAGGCAGACCGATGAGATTGCGCCCGAGATGAACCGCCGCGAGTCCGAGGCCGGCACCGAGGTAAAGCAAACCCGCCAACATTTGGGGATCGGTTTGGCTGAGCAGCAGTTTTGAGAACGGCGTCGACGCGCCGAATAACAGGGCCGATGCGAGGGCCAGCGGAACGCCTGGAACGAGATGGGAATGGTGATTGTTTGGCATCAAGAGGCGAGTTTATGGCGTTTAGCTAGGGATTTCCATACAGGGCGTCGCCTCGCTATCAGCCGCGCGGGCTTGATTTGAACCGTTCACAGCGACTCAGCGCCATTCTGTACAAGCGCCCCCGGGTAATGACGGTTTCGTGAGCGGAGCCTGGAGGCTCGCGCTCGGTTCGGAAAATTTGTGGTCAATTGGCGGATCGACGGTTTAAGTTTTGCGGGCGACGACCCATAAGCAAGGATTGACTTCAGGCTTTCTGGGAGACGAGAAAGTCGCTGGACGAATGGCTGCTTCTGGCGCGCGGCGAAAATGCCGTCCCCGGCGCTCTCGGCCGCTGCCCGCGGATGACCGGACCGAGGGAGAGCCGCCGCAGTTCGGCACGGATTGGCCCTAAACGGGCATCGACGGCCTCTGTCTATTCTATTTTAGATCAGGCTGATATCCGTAGCCCAAGGCACTTCGCATTTTGGCGAAACCCCATTTGAGGACGTAATGAAAAAAACCGCCGCGCTCACTATTCTGCTCGCCGGGCTCGGCTTTACCGCGCCTGTGCTGGCACAGGAACTGCCCACCAATGGCGTATCAACTCATTAACTGAAAGCCAGCCAACCAAAAGGAATTATTCGCATTTCTGTCATTATTAGAGAAAGAGATTTCAGGAGACGTGCGGGGCTTGATATCGTAAAAGGCGATATGACCAATCGCAGCAGCGACGATCAGAATTACGCGGCGCATGACCGCGCTCTGCGCAGGCTCGCGGCATGGGCTGCGCTCATTGTTGCTATCGTTCTGGTGGCTCTGAAACTCGCCGCATGGATTGCTACGGGCTCGGTTGCGTTGCTCTCCTCAGCCATCGACGCGCTCGTTGACATGGCATCCTCCATCGTCACCTTCATCGGCGTGCGTTACGCTGAGCGGCCGCCAGATCACGACCACCGCTTCGGTCACGGGAAGGGCGAGGCGGTCGCCGGCTTCACTCAAGCCACCGTCCTCACCGGCGCGGCTCTCGTGCTCGCCTTTCAGTCCGCCGAGCGCCTTATTTTCCCGGAACAAATTGAACAGATCGGAGTTGGCATCGCCGTCATTCTCGTGAGCTTGGCCGCTGCTATTGGCCTCGTTCTTGTGCAGACATGGGTAGTGCGCCAAACCAGCTCGACGGCGATCGCGGCGGACCGCGCGCACTATCTCACGGATATCGCGGTGAACCTCGCTGTGCTCTCGGCGCTGGGTGTCACACGGGCGACGGGCTGGGAGCGCGCCGATCCGGCTTTCGCGTTGGCCATCGCCGGCTACATGCTATGGAGCAGCTATAAGATTGCAATGGACGTGCTGGAACAGCTGCTTGACCGGGAGTTGCCACACGAGGAACGCGAGCGCATCAAAGAGACGTTATTGGCTTGTCCGGGCGTCCAAGGCGTCCATGATCTGCGGACGCGTCACGCCGGGGACCGGACCTTTGTTGAACTCCATCTTGAGGTCGAGGGCCACATTACGGTCGAAGAAGGTCATGCCATCTGCGACAAGGGCGAAGCCGCCATTAAGCAACTATTTCCGGCGACCGTCGAAATCACGGCCCATCTGGAACCCGCTGGTATTGATGACGATCGTCTCGACCACCTGATAGCCTCCGCGCAAAACACTTGATCTCCCACTGGGGTCCCCCTGCTCCCCTTTCGCATAATTTTCTTTCATGAAACAGCGGCGGCGATGGTCAAAAAGTGCATTTTCGCCATATAGCGTCGGCGTTTTTTCGCTGCGTATTTTTCTTGAATCATGCATGTTAATGATGAGGGCGCGTACATTGGCCCTGATCGGCCAGCGCCTCGGTGCCTTCACGCCGCTAAGGCGGGCTGCTTCGCCAATCGGAACTCCTTTCGTCATTTCACTTGGTCCTCCAGTGGCTAGAGCGTGTGGTGGAATAACGAGAAAGGCGATGCGTTCATGACTCACGATCACGACCACCACGGGCATACCCGCGCCCACGATCACAGCGACCATGGACATTCACACGGGGCGGGGCATGTTCACGCGCCTGCCAGCTTCGGGAAAGCCTTCGCGATTGGCGTCGCCCTCAACGCCGGATTTGTGATGATCGAGGTCGCCTACGGCATCCTCGGCAATTCCGTCGCTCTGCTTGCGGATGCAGGACATAACCTCGGCGACGTGCTCGGCCTGCTGGTTGCTTGGACAGCCAGCGTGCTGGTCAAGCGCGCACCGTCCGCGCGCTTCACTTATGGCCTGCGTGGTTCCTCGATTTTAGCGGCGCTGTTCAATGCGATCTTCCTGCTACTAACCGTGGGGGCGATTTCATGGGAAGCGATTCAGAGATTTAGCGATCCTGAGCCTGTGGCGGGCAAGACGGTAATGATCGTCGCGGCGATTGGCATCGCCATCAATGGCATCACGGCATGGCTGTTTGCTTCCGGTCGCCAAGGCGACCTCAATGTGCGTGGAGCCTTTGCGCATATGGCGGCTGACGCGCTGGTCTCGGTTGGCGTGGTGATCGCCGGTCTCGTGATCCTTCTGACCGGCTGGTTCTGGCTCGATCCTCTCGTCAGTCTCGCGATCAACGCGGTCATTGTCTGGGGCACATGGGGGCTGCTGCGCGATTCCGTCGGCATGTCGATGGCGGCTATTCCCGTTCAAATCGACCCCGCTGAGGTGCGCCAATTTATCGAAGGCCGCGCCGGAGTTGCCAGCTTGCATGATCTGCATGTCTGGCCGATGAGCACCACGGAAATAGCGTTGACGTGCCATTTGGTGATGCCGGAAGGACACCCAGGCGACGCTTTCATTCACGGCCTGTCCGAGGAGTTGTCCACTCGCTTCAAGATCAACCACGCGACGGTTCAAATCGAAGTTGATCAGACTCTTGCGTGCGCGCTTGCACCTGACAATGTAGTCTAGCTTCGGTCAAACATGGAGGGGCGTAAAACCGCAAGAAATGCTCATAAAACAGACTTTACATGCTCCGTGTAAGAGTTTGAAGGGCTTTGTCACGTTGTTGAAAATTGGACGTGGCTTCGTTGGAATTCGCAGCTGAAATCAAGCCGCGGCGACGGCTTTGTCACGTTGGCGAGTTTTACTTGTCAATAGAGCAACTCTGCCGTCGACCGCCCTTTGCGAAATCAACGCCTTACGCCGGCACCAATAAGCTGAAAAGGGCCCAAAGATCGCTTGTGCTCGGTCAACGTGACAATGCCTTTTCGTGGGCGTTAGCGCCGAGTGCCGGCACCGCCTTTGGCGGCGCGCTGATCCTCCAACAGAGCTGCTCGCACAATGACATATCCCTGGTTCGATTTCGCGATTGCGCTCGCCATTGGCCTACTTATCGGCCTCGAACGAGAACGCAGCAAGGGAGAAGGGCCGGCTCGTCGGTCGGCCGGGCTTCGGACCTTCGCGCTCGTCGCGCTCCTTGGCGCCATTGCTACGCATGTTGGAGGCATGACGCTGCTTGGCGTCACCGAGGGCGGAGTCGCGGTGTTGGCCGCGGCGTCATATTTTCGCGATCGTGAGACCGATCCCGGCTTAACCACGGAGGTCGGTTTGCTTGCAACGCCGCTGCTTGGCGGCCTTGCGATGTCCGACACCGTCCTGGCTTCCGGCCTTGGCGCCGCAGTTGCGGTCATTTTTGCCGCGAAGACGATGTTGCATACGTTCGTTAAGGGTGTGCTCACCGAAGCCGAGGTCAATGACGGTCTCGTTTTCGCCGTCGCTACCTTTGTCATCTGGCCACAGCTTCCAGATCGTTACCTTGGACCGTATCAAGCGATCAACCCTCACAATATCTGGCTTCTGGTCGTCCTCGTGCTGGCCATCGGCGCTTGCGGACATATCGCCACACGCGCGCTCGGTCCACGATTCGGTTTGCCACTGGCGGGGCTTGCCTCGGGCTTTGTCTCCAGCACGGCGACGATAGGTTCGATGGCTGGTCGCGCCGCAAAGGATCCTACGAGCATGGGGGCTGCGGTTTCTGGCGCGGCTCTCTCGACGGTATCGACTTTTCTGCTGATGGCGCTGCTCTTGTTCGCGGTCAGTCAGCCAACGTTCGCCGTCATGGCCCCAATGTTAGCTGCTGGAGCCACGGCGGCCGCAATCTATGGACTGGGTTTTGCGCTGCGCCAGCGCGGGTCAGACAGTCCACTTGCGCTCGAGCAAGGGCGTGCGTTCAGCGTTGCGACTGCTATTACGCTCGCGGCGTTGATGGCCGTGATGTTGATCATCGCGGCAGCTCTGAAGGAGAGGCTTGGAGAAGCCGGGATCGTCGTCGGCGCTGCCATCGCCGGGCTTGTCGATACCCATTCCGCCGCAATCTCCGTCGCATCCCTCGTGGTCTCGGGAAAACTGACCGCGCAGGACGCGCTGTTCCCGATCCTTGCCGCCTTGACCGGCAACGCGTTGGCGAAAATCGCCATGGCTATCGCCGCAGGCTCTGCCGGGTTTGCGACGCGCGTGACGCCAGGCATTGTCTTGTCGATGTTGGCGGCATGGGCGGTCGCAATAGTGGCGCCGCATTAAAATATCGAAGCTTTTGCGCTTCATTAACTCGCGCCGCACCTATCGGATGCAGCGCGGGCCGTTTAAGCCAAGCGCAATGTTTCTGCGCGCGAGCTGAGCAATCGTCGATAAGGCTTTGACACGTTAAGCTGTTTTACTTCTCAAGCGTCTTATACGGTTTCCGGCTGACTGACTCGCGCGAGGAGATTCCCAACAAGAATCGAAGCAGTTAAGCTTCATCGTCATGAATCGCGGAGAGGCGAGCCATGACGACGATAGCTGGGCATTTGAGCGTGGAGGCGTTGCGTGACCGGTATGTTTCGAGCGCCGACGTGATGGAGGCGCGGCATTTTCAGACGATTTGGCTACTGGCCAAGGGTCACAGCGTCGGCGAAGTGGCCGAACTGACTTCGTTCGGGCGACGATGGATCGAACAACTCGTCGTTCGCTACAATACGGAAGGCCCCGATTCTCTGGGCGACATGCGTCGGCGCAACGGTGCCGCGCCGCGCATATTGAAGCCCGAGGTTCTCGACAAGCTGCGCGTTCGATTAAAGGAGCCGCCAGACGACGGCGGCCTATGGACGAGCGTCAAGTTCGCAGCCTTCCTTGCCCGCTGTGGGCGTCTCCGTGCCATCAAAGAACATCGGCGACGGCGGATCGACACGGTGTTTGAGCATCTACGCATTCATGCGCCTCGCTTCGAGGCCTGCGTTTGCGGACGTTCCGCCGCCTCGTCTCCCATGGCCGTACTCTTTCCGCATCGCTCCACGCCGGAACTGAGGTATTTACAGACCAAGCTTGGGTGCAAGTTTCCCTATCAGCAAGCCGCCGACATCTTGAACGAATTTCTCCCCGATCTCTCTTGTTTCAATCACGCTACGACACGCAATCGCATCCTGGCCGTGGGAAAGGCGATCGAAGCGGAAACGAAAGCCGAAATCGCCGAGAAACCGAGCGTCGAGAAGCCCGTCGAACATATGATCGTCGGCATCGATGGGGCGTTTGTCAAAGCCACGCGCTCGAAAAATCAACGCAAGAATTTCGAGATCGTGCTCGGCCGGATCGAAGCCCGCGGGCACCAAAAGAAAATCTTCGCCGCAGTTCGCGATCTCGATGATCTCGCGCGTGAGCGGGTTCGTTCCACTCTTAGCAGCGCCGGACGTGGGCCCGCCACTAACGTCACTGTTCTCTCTGACGGAGAGGACGCCATGAGGCTCATGGCCGGTCAATGGCTGAACGAGCGCGTTGAACATCGGCTTGATTGGTTTCACCTGAGCCGCCGAATTCAATGGCTCGGGCGAAGCATCTATTGGGCGATCGATTTTGACGAGCCTGCCTATGAGCAAAGGCTCGCCCGTTACCGACGCAATCCCCGCAGCGTGCGATGGAGTGTCTGGTATTATGGCAAATCTATTATGGCAAATCGCGCCATGCGCGATGGATGATAGCGTTGCCGCGCTTGGGCGCGCAGCTTCTTTCTCATCGCAATGAAATTGACGCGGCTGGTGGCGACCTTACGAAAATTGAAGCCGCTTGCGGCGCTTCGACGAACTCGAACGCTATCTCTATTCGAATATCGGCTCGCTGACGGACTATGGAAGGGCTAGGCGTGAAGGCGAACGGATCGCAACCGCCCACATCGAATCCACGGTAAACCAATTGATCAATCAACGCATGTGCAAAAAGGACCAGATGCAATGGTCTCGGCTAGGCGTGCAGTTGATGCTCCATGTCCAAACTGCTCATCTCGATGGAATTCTCGATCGCTACTGCGGTCTGCCACAGCCAGCTGTTTGCAAATGGCCCAACGATACCGAGTTTCGGCTAGCCGCCTGACCCCCAGCTTTTTGCTGGTCTCCGTTTAACGTCGCGGGCGCGGCTCGAAAACGAGTGGAAACCAAGGAGTCGCAATCACAAAGACGGCGCGGGCGCCGCGAATTTGCATTCATTGTTGGCGGCCTATGCGCCGTCGGCGCCCGGCGAGAGCTTCGGATACGTGGCGACTCGAGTTTCTATGCGTCATCCGTCGTGCCTTCGAGCTCGGCGTCCTCGAACTCCATCTCCCTTTCGAAAACTTTGCCGTCATCTTGGACAAGCCCCAAGGCGCCGTCGAGGTCGTTTTCCAATTGAGGCCGCCGCAGCAAACCTTCGTCTTCGAGCCGTTCGAGGTCGGGAAGGTCGCGTAGCGTCGCCAGCCCAAAAACCTCCAGGAACTTTTTTGTCGTGACATAGGCGAATGGCGCGCCGGGTTCGGGCGCGCGCAAGGCCCCATCGATGAGATCGAGACGTTTCAGACCGCCGATGACGTCGCGGCTGATTTCCTTGCCGGCGAGCCGCGAGATCTCGGCACGGGTGGCGGGTTGCAGATAGGCAATCGCCGTCACCGCCAAAAGTTCGGTCGGCGTCAGTTCGTGAATGCTCGCGTCGCGTAGCTCGCCAGCATTCGCCGCGCGGATCGCGGCCGAAAAGCGCGGTTTGGTGCGCAGCTGATAGCCGCCGGCGACGAAGACGAGGTCGTAGGGCCGTGCGCGAAGTTCGTCGACAATGTCGCCGATAAGATCGTCGAGTTCGCAACTCTGTCCGACGAGTTTAGCCATCGCTTCGCGGGGCACGGGATCGCGCGCGGCGAAGATCGCCGCCTCGACGCGGCCCATCCATTCACGCCAGCGTGCGCCGCCCGGAACATCGGCGAGGTCTCTATCGAACAGCGCGCCCTGTTCGCGCTTCTTGGGACGGCTCATCGCTAAGCCTCACATTCCTCTCTCGACGCGTTTTCTTCACGCAAACCGCTATGCACTTCGCTCGAAAACGCTACAGCCCATACAGCCGAAAATTCGGCCGGCCGGAGAGTTCGCGCACGGTGCCGAGCTCGATGAGCCGATCGAACAACCGACGCGCGGCGCGATCGGAAAGACGCGTTGTCTTCGCGGCGCGCGCCGGCGACACGGCGTCGTCCGAGAGCAACAATTCGATGACCCGCCCGGCGCTCTTGGCCCGCAATTTGGGCTGGGCCGCGAGAAGTTTTTCGCCAGCGCGCGCCAACTCACCGGCGAGAGCGTAAGCCTCTTGGGCGGCTATCGCGTAAGCGCCGGCCGCGGCGTCGACCCAATCCGGATCGGCCGGACGCGGACGCTTGCCGCTTGGGCCGCGACGCAAAGACGCATGCGCGATCGCCGTGGCGAGCAGCGGAACCGGTGCGTCCCAGCCGAGTCGTTGCGCCAAGGCGAAGTCCGACAGCCAGAGCGCGAAAATCTCGACGTCGACCGGTGGCGCGTCCGAAAGTAGTTTCATCGCCGCGGCGCTCGCGCCCACAGCCGCCGCGAGCGGATGCTCGGCGCCGGCCACGATGTCCCGCAAGGCGGCGGCGAGGCCGTCGAAACTTGTGGCGTCCGTCAATCCAATAAGATCAGCCGCGATTCGCAGGGTCGAGGCGTCGAGCCGCACAGGGCGGGACGCGAAGAGGCGCCACAGGCGATGAACGCGCCCGGCGAGGCTGGTGGTCTGCGTCGTCCCGGCGCCCGGAGCCAGATGTTCGGCGTCGCGCAGGCCGGCGGCGTCTTCTCGCAGCCGCGCCATTTTCACGCAGGCGGCGGCGGCTCGCAGAGCGAGGCGCTGCCGCAGCGCCCCGGCGAAGGGCGGATTTTCGCGCAAGATCGTGTCGAAGAGCGCGAGGCTGGCGCCGGCGAAAAAAGCCGCGTCGGAGCCAACAGTGGGTGTTGTTGGCAGTCGCGCCCATTGCGGAAAAGTTTTTTCCAACAATGGGTTCACCGGCGTGAAACCGGCCTTGGCAAGACCGCGCGGGCGCCGGCGCGGCGAAGCGACGGGCGCCTCGCCGAGCGGATCGGCGGCGAGAATTTCGTCACCGAAGCAGTCTGCCGAAGCGAATCGAAGCATGGTTTAGTCTGACCAGAAGCGGCGCTTCGTCACGTCTTTCAGCGCCAAACCGCCGCGCTTGTCTTCCTAAATCTATGTCCGATAATGGCATATTATCGGACGTTGTTTTCTCGAGACAGGCGCGGCTGTTTACGGCGCACAATGGCTGCTAAAGCGCCGTCATGGCGAGGCCGGCGGATCGAGGATAGCGCCGTCCCGTGGCGTCTCGACGGCAATAATGCCCGGCGGCAACGCCCCGTAAGTCGCGGCGACCCTCAAGGCTTCCGCGGCGAGATCCCCTGCCCGCGCCAGCGGTTCGACTGGCGGCGCGATCAGCTTTTGGCCCCCGCTCGCCAGATCGACAATCTCGGTCAGCGCGTCCGCCAAAATGGCGAGTTGCGCGGCGGCGTTTGACGTCATGGGCGGCTCTCTTGAACGCGGACGGAAAACGCCAACAATGGCGCCATCGCGCCCAAACGGCCAGCGCGCCCGCCGCGCCACGCTGATGCGTTTTTGCTTCGCTTAAGAGCCGCCTCGCGCCGGCGTCAATTCAACGCACACCGTCCTCGATCATGCTGGCGCGCAGCCGCTCGATCTCCGCGTGCGACGCGGGCCGTCCGGTGATGATCTTGTGCATAGCCAGAACGCCCTCGAACGAAGGCTGAACCAGATAGCGCCGGAGCGACCGCTCGGGCTCGGTCGGGTGCGCCTGCGCGGCCATGGCGCGCGCCTTCGACGATGAGAATGCGAGGCAGCGTGCGAACGACCAGCCGTTCGCCTTCATCAAGCGAAACTGCCGGTGCGCGTCGAGCATCACGGCCCGGCGGTCGAAAGAACCGTCAGGACGGATGAAAAGGCGCATCGGGCTCGACCTCTGGCGCAGCGTCTTCGTCGTGGGCGATCATTGCCAGCAACAGCTGCAGGTAGTGCGGAATGATGGGCGCCCGTTCGAGGTCGTTGTCGCCCGCCGGCTCGGGCGGCGTGGCGGCGTCGGTTTGCGGGGACATGCCTCAATCTCCCTCGCCGAGATGCTC
>PLZT01000737.1 GCA_003152255.1 Methylocystaceae bacterium
GCACTCGACGAACATACGGTCTAGGGAGCGCCAATTTTGTTCACAAGGCGAGCAAACACGCCGTGGCGCGCTCCTGAGCCCTACGCCGCCGTCCGTCCTGCTCGCTCTGATAATGGATCGCGGATAATGCCAGATCCGCTCAGGATCAGTCCAGGCGGCACGGCCTCGCCATAGAAACTAAGCCGTTCCGCGCGCTGGACCGGCTCCACGGTTCTGAGACGGCCTGTCTTGACCGGAGCGATTCCGCACTTCTCAAGCTTATCTGCGATCTTAGATCGTAGCGAGCTGGGAAGATCCAGGCGCCGGTCGTCGACGGCGCGGGCGGCCCGCAAGAACAGCGTCTGCGCTTCCGTGAATTCCGCATCTTTCCAGTCGAATCGGCGAAACGCCTCGTAAGCCTTTTCGACAAGCGTCGGCGGCGCGATGTTCTCCGGTCCAGCGTAGAACGGCGTCCGGGTGAGAAGGAATCCCAGCGCCGCGAGATAGGGCGCACAATGCTTTTTCTCAGACGCCAATTCCACGACCGTCTCGATGAAGCGCTCGACGAGCTCCCTTTTGAGGTCCTGTCCGATCCGTTCGAAAGCGCCAACCATGCGGATCAGTTCGGCGGGGACGTTTTTCTGCTCGAAAATCTTATGTTTTTCAGCCGCGAGCAGGGCTTCCTGCCGCTCCTGGGACAGGCCTCCGGCCACGCGCCTCCACAAGACATATTCTTGAAGTTTCGTTCTTTTGCCCGGAAACCGAAGCCCCTCGTTGCAGATCCGACAGAGCTGCTCGAGGCGGAGTTCGTCCATAGCGAGACCAAAGCCGGGACGGAGCAGGAAACCGGCGAGTATGAGCCAAGTCTCCTCATGCTCGACAGAAAAGGCGCGGGCGTTTTGGCTCGCCGCCAGGCTGGTCCAAAGGTCGCGGAGCAGGGTCGCATTCCAGTCGCCTTTAGAGCGACCGAGAATTTGCTCCAAGCTCTCGATGAGCCGGGGCGCCGTGAGCTTTTCACGCTTGCCGAGCGGCTTTGTAAAGGCTGCGCTGATCCGTTGTTCGGCCTCGGCCAGCGCGGCCGGCGGAACATCGGGCTCAGCCTGCGTCTCGCCCGCCAGCGCCGCAACCGGCGCGGCGCCCCCCTCCTGCGGCCTCAGATTGAATTCGAGCGGCCAGGACTGCGGGATCTGCACGGCGAGGCTGCGGCAGGAAAGTTGAAGCAGACCCAATTCATTGATCTTGGCGTTCAAGACGACGGGAATCGTAGAGTCGCCTCCGGCCGCCTGCGGCGCCGTCGCGACGGTTTCGAGCGGCGGCAAAGCATGAAACTCTTCCGGCGTCAGCTCGACGACGTCGCCGGCCTTGGTCTCGTCATGCCGCGTTGACGTATAGACCTGAAACCGGACCGGCCTGTTGACGCGAAGATGCAGATCGAGGTCGGACAGTTCAATGAGCTCTCCAGCCGGAGCGCCGTGCGGGAGAATGCAAATGAGCGGGCGGCGAGCCGCCTCGTTGTCGCCATGCGACGTCCGATGCGCTTCGACAAAGACCGCGCGCGCCGCGCCCCCCTCGATGCGGCCGGCGCCTTTGCGCAACAGCTTGCCGGAATAGGCCGCGCCCCGCGCGACGGCGAGATCGAGCTCCGCATTCTCCAGCGCTTGCGGCAATCGCCCGTCTTGCCAGACGCCGATTTGCTCGCGCAGCCGCTCTCTCAGCCGCGGGGCAAGGAGCGAACCACCGTTGAAGAGCACGGCGTCAACGGCGGGACGATCGCGCAGAAACGCCGCGAGATGCCGCGTGATCGCGCTGTCGGACGCATAGGGAAGTCCCCACTCCCTCACCGCGCCGGAAAGACGCCGGGGACGATCGGTCGGCAGGCACTCGGGGAAGAATCCTTCGAGGATCATCCCCTCCAACTCTGCGCGCGTCACCGTCGCGGAAAGCGAGTTGGCGAAGACGCTCGAGCTGCGGCCTGGAATCGAAACTGTAAAGGTCTCGTCAGGCGCGGGCTCGCCATCACCTAGCGCTCTTTCTTTAAGTGACCGGCACTGGGCGATGAGATGATCCCACTGTGCGGCGGAAAGTCCGGCGTCTCCCGTCGCGAGACGCGTTTCGGCCAAATGTGCGATCGCGAGATCAATATTGTCGCCTCCGAGCAGGATATGGTCACTCACGGCGACCCGCTTGATCTCGGGTTCGCCGCCGCCCTCGTGCCGGCTGAGTTCGAACAGGCTGAAATCCGATGTGCCGCCGCCGATGTCGATCACCAGGATGTGAGCCGGGGCGGGTCCGGGATCCGGCAAGGCGCGCCATGGATCGGCACCGTCCGTCTTCTGTTCCAACCAAGCGTAGAACGCCGCCTGCGGCTCTTCGAGCAGACGCACGTGATCGGGGAAGCCGGCTTGCTGCGCGGCGAGGAGCGTCAGCCGTTGCGCCGCAGCGTCGAAGGAGGCCGGAACGGTGATCGTAATATCCTGGGCGTCGAACTCGACGCCGGGGCCTTGCCCCGCAAACCGGTCATTCCATGCCGCGCGCAGATGCGCAAGAATGAGCGCCGACGCGGTGACGGGCGAGATCTTGTCGTGCTCCGCTACCGTATCGGACAGCCACGGCAGGAAAGGCGCGGTGCGGTCGGCGGCATGATGGCACAGCCAGGATTTTGCAGACTGGACGACGCGCCCCGGCGTTTCGCTGGCCTTGCGCTTGGCCAGCCGGCCGATCACCCATTCGCCGGAACCAAGGCCGCGATCGCGCATTTGCGCTGCGATCGCGTCCTCCGGCAAATAGAGGAACGACGGAACCGTAACGGACTCCATCATCGTCGACGGGGTGTCCCATTGCAGTATCGCAATAACCACTGAGCCTCCATCGCCGGAAAGCGGAGTGAACGACAAGACGGAATTGCTGGTGCCAAGATCGACGCCGATGCTGAATTTGGGCTGCGTCATCCGCCTGTCCTTGCAACGCTCTGCTTTAAGGCGGTCCATCCGCCGGTCGGTCGGCGCTGTTTCCGCCTATTCCGTCCTGACCTGGAATTCGACCTTCCAGCGGCGATCCGACTTGGTGTGCTTCATCCACAACTCGAGAGTTCCGAGTTCGGTGACGACCGCGTGGATCTGCACCGGAACCGGCTGACCCGCCGGAATGTCTTCGACCGCGGCGAGATCGACCTCGAGAAGGCTGATTTCGAGCAACTCGCGTTCCGCGTCGGGCAGGATCTGCCCGGGCGCGTCGCCGCTTCTCACCTCCGATGAAAAGAACCGGAAGTCCGCAGGCTGCCCGGTGATGAGCGCAAGCTCTCGCCCCTCGATCAAGACTTCGGACCCTTCCTCCATTCCCTGCGGCACGACGCAGAGCGCTTTAAGCGGCGGCCTGATGCCCGGCACCGCCGGCATTGAGGTCTCGAGACCGATGTAATAGGAGCGCGACGCGCCCGCCTTGATCCGGAGTCCCTTCCCGGTGACGCGATTGCGTCCATAGAAGGAAGCCCCTTTGGCCACCGCGAGATCAGGCTGGTATCCGGCTAGCTCGCGAACCGCCTGACCGTCGCTCCAGCCCGTCAGCAGATCGCGCACGCGCCGCCGGATCGGAGCGGCTTTGAAGACGCCGCCGTTGAACAAAACGGCGGTGGGCGCGAGAAACGGCTTCGAGCGGGCTTCGGCGGCGACCAAGGACCGCAGCGCCTCGCTCGATTCCACGTTTTCGAGGCTGCGCATGAGGAAGCGGGCGAGATGCTTGCTGATGACCGGGTCGCTCGCATAAGGCAGCCCGAATTCCTGCAGCCCGGCTCGCCGTGTCTTCTGCGGCAATTCCTCGAAGCCAGTTCTGGGGAAGAAACCATCGAGCACGATCTGTTCGAGCGCCTTCCGATCGAGTTTCGTCGAGACGGTCCCGCCAAACAGGCTAGACCCCCTCGAGGGCACGGCGATGGGAAACTCGGCCATCGTTTCGTCTTCGAGCATCGCCTCCTTGGCCTTGCCGGCGGAATGGATCAGCGCGAGAAACTGCATGTCGCTGATCGACTTCCCTTCCGCCTCGAGACCGGCGCGCAGCGCATAAGCGAGCGCCAGATCCATGTTGTCGCCGCCGAGCAGGATATGGTCGCCGACGCTGATGCGGTCGAGCTCAAGAACGCCTTCTTTTTCCGAGATCGCGATGAGGGTGAAATCGGCGGTGCCGCCGCCAATATCGCAAACCAGTACGATGTCGCCGGGGCGAACTTGCGCTCGCCAATCCTTGCCGGCCTGGGCAGTCCAAGCGTAAAACGCCGCGAGAGGCTCCTCCAGCAGAACGACCTTCCCTAGACCAGCCGCCTCTGCGGCCTCGGCAGTCAGGTTTCTTGCAACTTCGTCGAAAGATGCGGGGACGGTCAAAACAATTTGGGCGTCCGCTAAATCGAAATCCTCGCCCTTTCCGCGCATCGCGTGGCGAACGCTCTCTCTGATGTGCTCAAGGCACATGCGCGAGCAATCGAATGCGGAGAGTTTCGCTTCCCTGATCTCGGACTTCCAGGGCAGGACGTGCTGCCGAGGATCGATATGCGGGTTCGACAGCCATGATTTCGCCGAGGTGATCAATCGGTCTGGAACCAGCGCGCCATGCTCGCGCGCAAAATGGCCGATGATCGGCTCGCCCCGCTCGCCTGTTCGCCACGGCAGGGGAAAGGCGCCTGCGGGAAACTCTTCGGGATGGGGGATGTAAACGGCGGAAGGCAAAGTAGGCTTCTCGCCCGTGCGATTGGGGCCCAACGCCTGGGTGAGTTCGATGATTTCCGTGCGTTCGCTGTCGATATCTGAAATGGCGATCGCGCTATTGCTCGTGCCGAGGTCGATACCGAGACTGAACCGATAGTTCATCGAACCTCAACCTCGGCGGGGGCGATCGCCGGCAAACGGTCTGCGCTCGTCGTCACCAAACGCGGCAGCTTAACCCATTCCGCCCTCCATCCGTGATGTACGAGCGTTCCCATGAAGGGGGGCTCCCCGCTGATCCTGCCGACCAGGCGGTAATCATCCGGGGCGTATTGGGGCGGGACGGTGACTTTCGATCCTTCGCCTTCTTCGCGTATGCGCCGTATCCCGAAATGCTCTAGAAGAGCCGCTCTGCACCCTTCATGCAGGACCCTCCCAGCCGCGCCGACCTGGGCGTCGCTGTAGCCAGCAATGTCATCCATCAGGAAGTCGACCAGGCGGCCCTTTTCCTGAAAAATCGAAAGGAGATTGACCACATCGGCGTCCGCCTTGCTCTCCGGCGGCTCGGTAACGGGAAGCTGGACCGGTTCGGGGGTGGTCTGCACGGGCGCCATGGTTTTCGGACGTTCGGCGATAAGTGCGATAAAGAGCAAAAGCGCCATGCCGGCGATCGCCGTTGGCAGTATGGCGCGCGCCTCGTCGGCATAGGGCACCGGCAGCGTGTCCGGAGCGAGCGCTAAACCGGCGAGCGCAAGAAGAACTAAGGCGAGAATGACGCTGAGGCTTCGCATTGCTTTTCGAACTTCTTTTTTCGACGTCTTCCCTGGAACGCACAAACAACAATGGCGCGCCTTCAATAGCCGAAAGGGGGATGATCGGACGCTTCTATAATAGGGACGGCGTCAGCCAATAACAATCTCTCCGGCGGCGCTTCGGCCGGCCGGGCAAAAATTGGCTCAGAGCGCGCGCTGTTGATCCAGATCTGGGCCTTTGTTTTCCTCCCCGCGTCGCGGTGCGGGTTCCCTCTCCCGCTTTAGCGGGGGAGGGTCAGGGAGGGGGCGCTTGCAGCACATGGAACATCAAAACTCCCGCCCCACCTCTCCGCAGGGGTGTGCGTCGGCTTTGACACGTTAAGCTGTTTTACTTGTCAAGCGTCTTAATCGGCCGCCATCCGTCACTGCCAAATCAACGGCTTGCGCGAGCGCCATAACGGCAAAATCGTCTCACGTCCGCCGTTACTGACTTAACGTGATGGTGTGGACGACGCTCGCCCCGGCATTCGGCTCGATTGCGAGCTGTGCCAAGATGGTCGTTGTTGAGCAACCCCGTGAAGGAGCGCCGTCCAGGGTCAGCCTCACATTCCGTGCTAAATGGGCAAATGAAGCGGCAACATACGAGCGCGTAGAAGTTCGGTGCCCGCTCGACCGTACATTGCGCGCTTAAGCGTCTTCAATCTATTGATCTGCCCTTCTGTTTGGCCGTTGCTCCAGCACTCGGTCACAGCATTCTTCACAGCGTCGATATCTCTTCGCAACGTGCGCGCAAAGCGCTGCATCGCGTAAATGCCTGATTGCTGCGCGTCGTCCAGCCACACGTCGAGTTTGTCGGTGTCTTTTCCTTGAAAAATGCCGCGAAACCNNAGACCGCGCATGGTCGTGAACTCCGAGGCGCTTTTTAACGCGTCTATCTTCGCGACCTGATCGGGCGTCAGTAATCCGCGCGGCTTGATGCAGAGCGCCGCGGCAACGATCGGCGAGATTAGCCAACCTGTCGCGGGATCGACGGCGCGGGGAATCGTCACGCTTGCGGACTCTGTCGGGGCCTGCGGATTCGGAGGCGACGTTACG
>PLZT01000457.1 GCA_003152255.1 Methylocystaceae bacterium
GACCCAGGACGTCAATCCCACGAAAACGAAAATACTAACCGGGACTTGAAGCGTCCGAGATCACATCACGGACGATCAACCTGTAAATCGGATTCCAATCATGACCCCTTTCAATGTTTCTCATGATAGAAAAATCAGTCGCTTATGTGTGCGACCCGTCGCCGTCGCAACCCCACGCCAATTTACATTGTAGAAGCCAATCACTCACGCCAGAATACGACGAACGCTCTCGTGATAAGACTAAAACTGTTTGCGCCGCCGCCGGTACATCCGTGGTCGGGGGCGCAATCAGCGTCATTGTCTTAGTCGGTCAAAACCCAGCGCGCCCCGAAATAGGCGGCAGCGCCAATGGCGATAACCGCGACTATGCCCAGCGGAGTCGCTGCGTACGTCGTCAACTCAAGAATTGCTCCCATGACTTTCTCCTTTTATCACTTTTGTTTTTGCTTTAGTCAGCAATCTTCAACTGATCTGCTGAAGACTTCCCACTTCGGCCGTCAGCGACAACCTCGAACGCAAGCTTCTGTCCTTCGGCAAGGTCATTAAAACCCGCGCGTTCGACGGCGCTAATGTGAACGAAAACGTCGGGCCCACCTAATTCCGGCTGAATAAATCCAAAACCTTTTTGGGCGTTGAACCACTTTACGGTACCATTCTGCATGAATTGTCCCTTCCAAGAACACATGATTGGGATTCAGCGAAGTGCTGCGCCCCGTCTATCGATGTTCAGGAGAGGAAGTCGTATGGGAAAACGCCATGACTGGCGCTGTCGCAAAACCGTTCGGCCGAAAACTCGATATACTATATGTAAGCGGCCACCCTTGATAATACAAGCGTCGCTATACAAAGCCGGCCGGTCGAACCCGGCTTTGCGAGCGATGCTCACCGATGTCGCCGGCGAGCTGAGATGCAAAACCTGATCCGTTAGTCGCTGCTAAGCCGACGCACAACATAACATTGAGTGTCCTGCCTCAATCGAAACCGATATGGCTGCNNGCAGCTACCCGGCTGCGTACGACGGCGCGCGAGATAGACCTTGTAACAGTGGATTTCAGCTGTCCACCGTTCACTCCGCAGCTTCAGGGGTGATCGCGATGCGTCGGCTCATCTCCGATAATTCGCGATATCGCTCCTGCCATTCGCTCGGGCCGTTGGACATCGACACCTGCACCGCCGTCACCTTGTATTCGGGACAATTAGTCGCCCAATCCGAATTGTCGGTGGTGACCACATTGGCCTGAGTCATCGGATGATGGAAGGTGGTGTAAACGACCCCCGGGGCCACCCGGTCGGTAATCTTGGCGTGCAAGGTCGTTTCGCCCGCGCGGCTTTGAACCTTGACCCAATCCCCGTCCTTGACGCCGCGATCCTCCGCGTCGTGCTGATGGATTTCGAGCACGTCCTCCTCGTGCCAGCGGCTGTTCTCGGTGCGCCGCGTCTGCGCGCCGACGTTGTATTGCGACAGGATGCGCCCGGTGGTGAGCAACAGCGGGAAGCGCGGCCCCGTCTTCTCGTCGGTCGGAACATATTCGGTGATGATGAACTTGCCCTTGCCGCGCGTGAAGCCATTGACGTGCATGATTGGCATGCCGTCCGGCGAGGCGTCGTTGCAAGGCCACTGGACCGAGCCGTCCTTGTCCAGCTTGTCATAGGACACATTGGCGAAGCGCGGCGTCAGTCGCGCGACCTCGTCCATGACCTCGCTGGGATGCTTATATTTCCAGCCAAGCCCCATCGCGTTGGCGATCAGCTGGGTGATCTCCCAATCGGCATAGCCGTTCTTGGGTTCCATCACCTTGCGCACGCGCTGAATGCGGCGTTCGGCGTTGGTGAAGGTGCCGTCCTTTTCGAGGAAGGTCGCGCCCGGCAGGAAGACATGCGCGTAATTCGCCGTCTCCACCAGGAACAAGTCCTGCACGACCACCAGTTCCATCGCCGCGAGGCCGGCCGAGACATGCTTGGTGTCGGGGTCGGACTGCAGAATGTCCTCGCCCTGCACATAGAGGCCCTTGAACGTGCCGTCGATGGCCGCGTCGAACATATTGGGGATGCGCAGACCCGGTTCTCTGTCTAGCTTGACACCCCAATCCGCCTCGAACACCGAGCGCGGCCCATCGCCGGAAATATGCTGATAGCCCGGCAACTCATGCGGGAACGAGCCCATGTCGCATGAACCTTGCACATTGTTTTGGCCGCGCAGCGGGTTAACGCCGACGCCGCCACGCCCAAGATTGCCGGTCGCCATGGCGAGATTGGCGATGGCCATGACCGTGGTCGAGCCCTGGCTGTGTTCCGTCACGCCGAGGCCGTAATAGATCGCCGCATTGCCGCCAGCGGCGTAAAGCCGCGCGGCCGCGCGCAGATCGGCGGCGGGAACGCCGGTGAACTGCTCGGTCGCCTCGGGGCTGTTGCGCTCCTCGGACACAAATGCCGCCCAGTCTTGGAATTCGTCCCAGTCGCAGCGTTCGCGCACGAACTTTTCGTTGACGAGGCCCTCGGTGACGATCACATGGGCCATCGCCGTAACGACGGCGACGTTTGTTCCAGGCCGGAGGGGCAGATGATAATCCGCCTGCACATGCGGCGTGCGCACCAGGTCGATGCGGCGCGGATCGACGATAATCAACTTGGCGCCCTCGCGCAGCCGCTTCTTCATGCGCGAGGCGAACACGGGATGCGCGTCGGTCGGATTGCAGCCGATGATCANNGGCGAGTGACAGACGCGCGCGCAGGTGTCGACGTTGTTATTGCCGAAGCCAGAGCGAATGAGCTTCTGAACGAGATAACTTTCCTCGTTGGTGCAGCGCGACGAGGTGATGCCACCGACGGAGCTGCGACCGTATTTCGTTTGGATTTCCTTGAACCTTCTGGCGGTGAAGGAAATCGCCTCGTTCCACGATACGACTCGCCAGGGCTCCGAGATTTTCTCGCGGATCATTGGTTTGAGAACGCGGTCGCCATGGTTGGCGTAGCCATAGGCGAAGCGGCCCTTGATGCAGCTATGGCCATGATTGGCCTTGCCGTCCTTCCAGGGAACCATGCGCACGACTTCCTCGCCGCGCATTTCGGCCTTGAAGGTGCAGCCGACGCCGCAATAGGCGCAGGTGGTGACCGCCGAATGCTCGGGCTGGCCGATCTCGATGACCGACTTCTCCTGAAGCGTCGCCGTGGGACAGGCCTGCACGCAGGCGCCGCAGGACACGCATTCCGACTCAAAGAACGCCTCGCTCATGCCGGCCGCCACGCGGCTGTCGAAGCCACGCCCGCTGATGGTTAGAGCGAAAGTGCCCTGAACTTCCTCGCAAGCGCGCACGCAGCGATTGCAGACGATGCACTTCGCGGGATCAAAGGTGAAATAGGGGTTGGACTCATCCTTCGGCCTCCAGTTGAAATTAACGGAGCCGTCGTCGCGCGCGAACACATGATTTGCTCCGCCATAGCCGTAGCGCACGTCGCGCAGACCAACCGCGCCGGCCATATCCTGCAACTCGCAGTCGCCGTTAGCGGCGCAGGTCAGGCAATCGAGTGGATGGTCCGAGATGTAAAGCTCCATCACGCCACGGCGGATCGCGGCCAAGCGCGGCGTCTGCGTATGCACGACGATGCTCGGGGCGACCGGCGTCGTGCAGGAGGCGGGCGCGCCATTGCGGCCTTCGATCTCGATGAGGCAAAGGCGGCAGGAGCCGAAGGACTTTATGCTGTCGGTCGCGCAGAGTTTCGGGATTTCCGTCCCGATCTCCATCGCCGCGCGCATGATCGACGTTCCTTCGGGCACGCTGACGCTTTGTCCGTCAATCGTCAGCGTGACTATCTTGTCCGATTTCGACTCCGGCGTGCCATAATCGATTTCCTTGATGAGGCTCATGGTCTTCCTCCTCTTTCAGCGCCGCCGGCAGTGATCTTTTGTGGCAGTCTTCAGCGAATTGATGCAAGACGCTAACTCGCCGAGAGAATAGAGTGCGCCCAACTTTGGTGTTTGGCAAAATCTTCGACAAACGCCTCCAACTTCAAGCCGCCATGCGCCTCCAGCACGGCGAGAACCATCGCCGGTCGGCTCTGCTCGAAACCGATCACGGTGCCGTAGCGCGCGCCGGGATGGCGATGCGCGCAGGATCGCCAAGCCGCTTGTCCAGATAGGCGCCCACTTCCGAAATCAGCGGCTCGATCCGGTTCTCGAAAAAGTGATTGGCGCCGGGCACGACGGCATGCTCGATCACGGCGTCCTTGTGGGTTTTCAGCTTATCAATCTGCTCGATGACTTCCTTTAGCGGCGCCACCCGGTCGAGATCGCCGTGGATGAACAGGCCCGAACGCGGGCACGGCGCGAGAAAGGAGAAGTCGAAGCGGTTGGCAGGCGCGGCGATGGCGACAAAACCCTCGATCTCGGGCCGGCGCATGAGCAATTTCATCGCGATCCA
>PLZT01000517.1 GCA_003152255.1 Methylocystaceae bacterium
GGCGTCAATCTGCTCGCGGTGCTGGTCGAGCGCGCGGCGCGGGCCCTCGGGCCGGCTTGGGACGCCGAGATCGTTGAAATGCACCACCGGCTGAAGGTCGATGCTCCGTCGGGCACGGCGTTGCTTCTGGGCGAGGCGGCGGCCCGCGGGCGGGGCGTGAATTTGAGCGAGCACAGCGCGCGCGGCCGCGACGGCCTCACCGGCCCGCGCAAGGCTGGGGACATAGGTTTCGCGAGCCTGCGCGGCGGCACGGTCATTGGCGATCACAGCGTGATTTTCGCCGGCGTTGGCGAGCGTATCGAGTTTTCGCACCGCGCCGAGGACCGAGGCGTATTCGCGCGCGGCGCGCTGGCGGCGGCGTTGTGGACGAGAGGCCGGCCCCCCGGCCTCTACTCGATGGCTGATGTGCTCGGTCTTTCCGGTGGCTGATCGATACGAGGGCTTCACAAACATGCATCGCACGCTCGTCCTCGTTCGCCACGGCCAGAGCAAATGGAACGCCGAGAATCTTTTCACCGGCTGGAAGAATCCGGACCTGACGCCGCTCGGCGTCGAGGAGGCGCGACGCGCCGGCCAGGAGTTGCGCCGCCGCGACCTTGTGTTCAGCATCGGCTTCACCTCCGCGCTGGTGCGCGCGCAGCACACGCTCGACCTCATTTTCGAGGAACTAGGGCAATCCAATGTGCCGATCGTGCGCGACCGCGCGTTGAACGAGCGGCATTACGGCGACCTCTCCGGCCTCAATAAGGACGAGGCCCGAGACAAATGGGGCGAGGAGCAGGTTCGACTGTGGCGCCGCTCCTACGATGTCGCGCCGCCCGGCGGCGAAAGCCTCAAGGACACGGTGGCGCGCGTGGTGCCTTTCTATTGCCAGCGCATACTGCCCCATGTGCTGCGCGGCGAGCGCGTGCTGGTCGCGGCGCACGGCAATTCGCTGCGCGCATTGGCCATGGTGCTCGACCAGATGACGCCGGAAAGCGTCACCACGCTCGAACTCGCGACTGGCGTGCCGATGATCTATACGCTCAGGGCGGACTCGACCGTCGCGTCGAAGGATGTGGTGGCGTGCGCAAATCCGTCGTCCACGCCCGCGGCGTCAAAATGAGACCGAATCCATCACGCGGGCCGAGGTCCGGCTGGCCCGCCAGAGCTATTCGAAACTCAACTGAATATTTGTGATCGTCCGGTCCATTGAATCGATCGGCAGATAGCAGAAAGGATTCGTCGCGATCGGCGCGTCCCTGCAGTGCCTGTGCTTGCCGTCCCATTCGTATCCCGCCTCTTTCATGCAAGCGGTGATCGCCTTGTGGATGACGGTGGGATCGGCGCCGCGTCGCGCCTCGGGATGGGCGGATTCGCCTGTCAACTCACAGGCCGACGTTTGAACCTGTTGGGCTTTAAAGAAAGACACGGCGCTGCCGTACAAGATGATTTCCAAAATGCCGATGATGACGGCGCCCGCGACCAGGGCCGCCATGGCTCTCGGCGCGCTCGATACGTAGCGAATATTGATGAAGTAGAGGCCTCCCAAGGCCAGGAGGCTCCCGCCGATAACCAGCGCGAACGGAACGATGAAAACCGCGAGATCTTGATTCAAGGCATGCTCTCCCACGCTCTACGCCCGCGATCAAAATGATCGCGCCGACGAGTTCGTAGGAGTCATCAGCCGTTCCGGCGGTTAAGGGGGGACTCCATCCCCATCCGCGGGAATATAAGCGATAAAAAGCAGGATCGTCAAAGAGCGCCCCGTATGTCGCATGCGCCGCGGTCGCTCAAGGCCGGCGGCGGGGTTTCTCGCATTTTGGTCAAGACAGCAAACAACCGCGCACGGCGAAAAGAGGCGATGCGCGCCTTCCTTGTTTATGACCGTGATCTATATATCGTTATCGCATTCGTCCCGAATGCAACATTCTATGGATGTTTGATGACAAACTGATGACGGCAGGTTGCGCGGGAAATGCGAAAACATTTTCGTAAGGCAATGGCCGCTCGGACAAGGAGGGGTCCACAATGACTAGATTCATCGCCAAATCCGTCTTCGTGATGGCCGCATGCGCGACGATCGCGACCCTTGCCCCTATCGGCTCGGCCCAAGCGGGCGGAAGCCCACTTTCCGAATGCCGAAAATGGGTCGACACCGGCGAGGACATGCGCTGCTTCGATTGTTACCAACTTAGAGGCGGGGGTCCATACGTGCGTTGGGTGAATATCTGCTCCGAATACGGACCCTATAGGAATGGTCTAGGACCGAATTAGCCGCTCAAGATCGTGAATTTACTCGCAAACCGGGGCCGTCTTCGGGCGGCCTCGATTTAAGGACGATTGCGTCGCATTCACGCCGTCGGAACATCTCGATGTTTCGCCTCGCGGAGGTGATGGAGAAACTCCGAGCAGCGACAGACCCAAGCCGATACGCTAAAATCGATATATGCTCGACCTCCCCCCCGGCGTCAGTCTCCATCGCGGCCACCTCGACCGCGCGGCGCAGGAAAACCTCGCGCTTGAAATCGCGGAAATCATCGCCCGAGCGCCGCTCTACACTTGCACCATGCCCAGGACCGGCGCGCCCATGTCGGTGCGGATGACCAATTGCGGAGAACTTGGTTGGCTGAGCGACAAGGAGGGCGGCTATCGCTACGTCTCTCGCCACCCGGTGACGGACGAGGCTTGGCCGGCCATCCCTAAGGCGCTTTTTCTCGCCTGGGAGCGTCTCGCCGGTTACCCGGCGCCGCCGGAAGCCTGCCTGATCAACGTTTACGACGCCAAGGCCCGAATGGGCGCTCATCAAGACCGCGACGAGAAAAATTTCGCCGCGCCGGTCGTGTCGCTGTCGCTTGGCGCGGATTGCCGATTTCGTGTCGGTGGGACGAGGCGGGGCGGCAAAACGATGTCGCTCGTGCTGTCGTCCGGAGACGCGCTGGTTCTGGGCGGGCCGGCGCGACTGTGCTTTCACGGCGTCGACAGAGTGTTGCCGACCCCGGCGCTCCTCGCGCCGAGCCTGCCCGCCGGCGCCGCGCGCATAAACCTCACGCTGCGGCGAGTGAGCTAAGTGCTTATGCAACTACTTGATTTTACGCCATGCGTAAATAGCTGGGCGTTCGGGCCGAGTGTGGTGCATTTTATAAGAAAGAAGTTTGCTTCTCAAATATTGTAACAAGCCCCGCCCACAGTGTGGCATTTCAGCAACACTAAATAGTGTGGCATTTAAGCCACACCAAATAGCAAATCGTGCCGGAATCCGATTTTGAAAAATTAGTGTTTCAAAAGTGTCACAAACGAGCCCTATCAGCAGTCACCACTAGCTAGGCGTCAATTTCGGACTGGCCTCGATCCCGGAGACATCGAATGAGTAAACTAAAGAAAAGCGGCGCCCGCAAATGGGTCTTGGGACTCTTGGCGGGCGTGTCTTCGATCGCGGTGTTCGCATCATGCGCCCCCGCGTTTGCCGCGGCTGATGCGGAAACCAAGGCCGAAATTCGCGCGCTGAAAGAGCAGTTGAAGCGCCTTGAACAGCGGCTCGAAAGCCAGGCTCAGAGCCAGCGCCAGACCGAGCGCAAGGTCGAGCGCGTCGAACACGCCACGGTCGAAAACGCCCCGCCCGGCGGCCCCGTGCGCCTCGTGAGCAAGGATGGCGCGCCCTGGCCAACCGCGTTCTACTATAAGGCCGTCACCATCACTCCCGGCGGCTTCTTCGAATTCGGCTCGCTGTATCGCAGCCGCTTCATTGGCGCGGACATCGCGACGCCGTTCCAGAATATTCCGTACGACAACAATGTCGCTTCCTATGGGAACGAATACCGCTTCACCGCGCGCCGCAGCCGCTTCACGATGCAGACCGACGCCCAACTCGATGACGTGACGCACGTCAAGATGTATCTGGCGACCGACTTCCTCGGCGCCGGACAAACCGCCAATCTCAATCAGAGCGACTCGTTCAACTTCCGCTTCCGCGAACTCTACGCGCAGGTCGACAGAAGCGACTTTGGCGGCTTTCATGTCATGGCGGGCCAGGCCTATTCGCTCATCGGCATGAACTCGCAAGGCACCTTGGCGGGCACGTTTATCACGCCGCCGGTCATCGACGACCAGTACATGCCTGGCTTCACCTGGTCGCGTCAGCCCGGAATTCGTGTGTCCAAGGACATCGGTCCGGAATTCCAGGTGGCGTTCTCCGCCGAAAGTTCGGCCACGACCTATATTCTGCCTGCCTCGGACGTTAACGGCCATGTCGCGCCCTGTCTCGCCGGCGCCACCGCAGTCATCGCCGGCGCCGCATGCGCCGGCGGCACGCTTCCCGGCGCCTATAACGTGGGTCCGGTCGGCGGCTCTCTCTACAACTCGCTCAATGCGGTGACGACCAACCGCATGCCGGATCTAATCGGCAAGACAGCCTGGGATCCGACATTCCTCGATCGCCACATCCACGTCGAAGTCGGCGGCATGCTGCGCGATTTCACCGATCAGGTCTATTGGGGCCAGCATAGCGTCTGGGGCGGAACCCTCGAGGCCGGCTTGATCGTGCCGATCATCCCGAAATGGCTCGACTTCCAGTTTTCGGGCGTGAGCGGCAACGGCAATGGCCGTTATGGCGCGGCGCAGATCAGCGACGCCACCTTCTCGCCCACCGGCGGCGTCCAGCCGATCCACGAGCGCCAGGTCATGATCGGCCTGACCGCCCACGTCACGCCGCAGACCGACGTCTATGTCTTCGCCGGCGGCGAATTCGCGAGCTCCAATTACAGCTTCAACAAATTCGCTGGAACGCCCTTCATCGCCGCCGGGCTCTATTCTTACGGATATGGCAACCCGGCTTACAACAATATCGGCTGTAATTACGAAGGCCCGCCCACGCTGACCTGCGTCGGCAACATCAAGGACGTGCGCCAGGTCACCGGCGGCGTCTGGCATAACTTCTACGACGGCCCCGCCGGCAAGATCCGGGTCGGCGCGCAATACTCCTATACCGTCAAGGACTCGTTCGACGGCGTAAGCGGCGCGTATAAGGCGACGGAGAGCATGATCTTCACCAGCCTTCGGTACTATCCCTTCAACTAACTTCGCGATCTCACGAAAGACGAATCGAGTGGCCGCGCGTTTCGCGCGGCCATTTGCTTTTCGCGCGGATGCCGGCTTGCCAGCGCCAAGATCCCGGCTAATATGATTCGATCAAAACGGGGATGGAGTTCCCCAAAACCGCCGAACAGGCCGATGACTCCTATGGCGCGTTCAACGCGATAAGGAGTCGTATGCGTAATTTGGCGAAGCACAATCTCCTCTGCATATTCGCGCGCCAATGTGTTTCCGGATCGCCTCCCTCTTGGAGCGATGGCGGAGGCGTTTTCGCGCGGGGCCTAGCCTTGGACCTCTCTCTCTAACATT
>PLZT01000017.1 GCA_003152255.1 Methylocystaceae bacterium
TCAAAATCCTCACATCCGGCCTGCCAGAATTGTAAAACCTACCCAAAACCTACCCACTAAAAAACGCGAAGACCCAAAAAAATAGGACATCCATGCAAAGGGAGAGTTTCTTGAGGTCCCGTGGTCGTAACGAAATATTTTTGCCCGCACCCTCAGTCGATGTCTCTCTTGGAACCTCGTTCGAGTCGCTCTGCCTTCGCTACCCACCCGCATCTCTTCAACGCGATTGCAGAGTGGAAATCTATTGCAAGAGCGCTTGCGTAAAATCTCGAAGCGGGGACGAATGCTGCCCCGTACAAGTTTACGTGACAACGCCGTCATAGCTCAGCTCGCAAGAAGGCGCCGATGCGCGCGATTGCTGCACGCCCTTCTGGCAAGATGCGCGCGAACATAGGCCAGACGTGGAACATGCGCGGCCACACTTCGAGTTCGATATCGCGGTCGACTGCTCGCAGGCGCTCGGCCATTCGCACCGCATCATTGCGCAGCGCCTCATCGCTGCCGACAAAAATGAGAGTCGGCGGCAGGCCCGCCGGGTCGCCAAAAAGTGAAGAGGCATAGGGCGAGCGGGGGTCCGCGCCGGCGAGATAAAGCTCGACCGCCTTCGGCGTCAACTCAACCGGCACCATCGGATCGGAAGAGCCGTACTCAGTGAGTGATTGGCCGGTCAGCGCGAGATCGGTCCACGGTGAGAGCTCGACGGCGGCGGCCGGCGCCGGTATGATCGCGCAGACGGCCTGGGGTGCCGACGACGATATGCGCGCCTTCCACGAGCTTTCGGCGCTCGAGACGAGGGTCCATGCCGCCGCCGCAGGATACGATGCGGGTTGCCGCATACTGATAAAGCCAACCAAGCTCGCGCTCGACTTGTAGGGCGAGCTCACGCGTCGGCGCGATAACCAGCGCGAGTGGTGCGGCGGCGGCGGTCATCCGCATCACTTTGCCGATGCCGAGCGACCGCGCCGCCGCCGACAGGAGGAAATGCTGGGACATGGGACCTTCGCCAAAGAGAACATAACACGAACACTCTCGGCGAGATCGCGATGCCTGTCAAGCGATGGTGGCGGTTGCTACATAAGACCGGAATCATTCGGCATGGGGAGTTCGAGTTGCTTGCGCTCACACGTCATTGGCGGATTGTCCCACTCCTGCCGGAGCGATTGTTCTTCCAGACGCGCGCCAATCGTCAACGTTCGCTTGCGCACCGTCACATGGCCTTCGGTCGGCTCAATTGGCAGGAACTCGGCCAATAGCTCGGCGGCCTTGCGATACGGCATCATACTCCCCAAGCGCGCGGTGAGCTCCATCAATTCCGGTGTCGCCTGGTCCGGACAAATCTCGTTGAGAACGGTGAAAGCCATGCACGTGTGCGGAAGGCAGCGCTCGCAAAGCATCCATCGCGGGTTTCTGACTTCGACGGTTCCGAACACTGTCCGGATTTTCCGCATCGTGTAGTCCTTGACGGGTCGAAAGCGCTTGCATTCCGGGCACACGCGCCGCGCAAAGGCATAGGTGTCCAACTCTTGCTTCACGACGAGTTCCTGCAGCATCGCCATGATCCGCTTGCCGTCGTCAATCGACAGACCAATCTCGCCGGACTTTAGCCGCTCAAATCCTTTCTCAATCCGCAACTGTGCCCGCCGGACTTCGCCAAGTTCATCGCGCCCCTCGATCGTCACCGTCCATTCCATCGCCGCCTCCAGGAGTTCGGCGATTTTCATGCACCCGTCTTGCCTAACGTTTCGTAGCAAACGGCACCCCAGACAAATTACCGGTCTCGGAGAATTGATCTCGACTTCCTTTGTCGCGTCGACGGTCAACCTTCTGATCAGCAAGCGCTTCTGCAAGAAGCAGCAAATGCAATGGACGCCGGAAGGCGCGCACCTTCTCCTGCAGACCCGCGCTCAGACCCTCGACGGCGCCCTCCGCGGCACCTTCGAAAAATGGTAATCCGGATTGGCAGCCAATGACTCCGGTATCCCAGCAACGGCCGCAGCCGCCTGAGGAGCACCCCACAGTTTTTTATGCTCTCGTCGCTCAGGTGGCCAGCCTTGCCATGCGGGTCTCCGTCCGGCTCAAGTAAAACACGAAGCCATAGGAGAAATAAAGCCGGGACTCTATTTATGCACCGACGCCGAAAAAACGGACATATCCCCTGGCTTGCGCAGCATCTTGTCGACATCGCCCTGATGTAGTTCCTCAGTGTAGATCATGTTGCGCGCATATTCCTCCAGCATCACCGACACGCCTTCTACTTCCTTGAACAGGTCGCGGTAAAGCTGCAACGCCGCTGCTTCATGCGCCAGCGACTCGCGCAGGATATCGCCGATATCGTGTTTGTGGGTTTCCAGCAGCGGGCCGATCTCAAGTGACGGATGGCCGCCGATGTGAGTGATCAATTCGCCCGCCTTGTGTGCATGGGCGAGCGATTCGTCCGCCTGCCCGCGCAGCCAGGAAATGAGGGGGAGGCGGTTGTAGCCGAACACCATCAAGGAATAGTGCGTGTAGCGCACCACGCCGGCCAGTTCATATTCCATGATTCGGTTGAGCAGGGCGATCACCTTGTCATTGCCCTCGACTGCCTTTTCTTTCTTGGTCATATCCGTCTCCTGGTTGAAACATCCGGCTCGACAATTAACATACAAACCGATGAGGTTGGCACTATCAGAAGGCGCGTGCGTTGCCGCAAATCCCGACGAACAGGAAGCCGCGCACGTGATCTACGGGTCTCCGCCAGATCCTCGCAGGTTCCACGCGGCGCACCCGTCCATCGGCACCCAACGCGACCGAATAATCGATATAGAGATGCTTGCCGATGACATGGTCAACAAAGAAATAGCCGATCACCCCTGTAGCCGGCGTGCCCCTTTCCATACCCTCAGAGGTTTGTATCTGCGGCTACAACATCAGGGAAGCAAATGATCGGGCACGCTATTGCAAATGTCCGAGCGGCCCGGCGTGGTCGGAGACTCTGGCATGTGCGGACGACAACCTGATCTGGATGAGAAGCTAACGGATTTACAGCCATGCAGAGGATTTTGCTCAAGTTCAGCGGACTCATTGCCAGCTCATGGGCGCTATCCTGGTGCTTGTATCGCCTGCACGGCATCCGCCTCATCGGGCCGCCTCGCGAGGAAATCTGGTACTTCGCCTATGGCGCCAATATGCACGACAGCGCCTTTCGCGAGCGGCGCGGCATGTGTCCTCGCGAGTGGTGCCCGGGTCGGGTCCGGGGATATCGCCTGCGTTTCAACATCGAGGGACGCCCCAGGGGCAAGGCCGCGCCCGCCAATTTGTGCGCCGATCCGGCCTCAGAGGTCTGGGGCGTCCTTTACAAGATCACGCGCCGCGACCTCGTTCGTCTGGATGCCACGGAAGGCGTTCCGTGGTGGCGGTATCGGCCGCTATGGCTGGATGCCGAGGACATCAGCGGCACGGCGCTGCAGGCCGTGACCTACATTGCCCAAGGCGATGAAGACGACCGCAACCCATCGCTCCGGTACCTCACACTGTTGCGGGAGGGCGCTCGAGCGCACGGCCTGCCCGAACACCACATTCGGTTCCTGGAGCAGATTGAGCACGCGCGATAACTGGATGGGATCGCCCGTTCTCGCCATGTTGGACCCCTGCGGGGTTCAGAGGTTCGGCTCGTCCTCTGCCGGGTCCGGGCCGATTCGCGCCGGACATGGGCAAAGCTGACCGGATCCAGGGACCGGCGATCCAGCGGCTGGCGAGATTGTCGAGGCTCGTCGCCGTATCGGGATGCTCGGGGCCGAGCGCCGTCTCGCGGATCGCCAGCGCGCTCTCGTGGAGCGGCCGCGCCCCCGAACTTCCGCTTTCCCGTGCGGACCTGGAAGCGCGCACCGGGATCGCCTTGATTTCCTCTTGCGCAATCGCTGCGGGACAACCTCCGCCTGAAGCAGCGGTTGGAACGCGCCGAAGCGATCATGGAAATCCAAAAAAACGGGCACGGTTCAAACAAGGGTCACACTTTCATGGAGTGAATTGATCGGCGATACTTGGCTTCCCCTATTTTTTCGGAACGAGCATGGGTATGAGTTCATCCCCTTCGGTCGCGGCCAGCCTGTCCAACGATGCTCGCAAGCGCCTCGCAATTTTATCGCTGTCGAAAACTGGACCGATCGCTCGTCTGGCTGACCGAGAGGGAGTTAGCCGGCAATTTGTCTATCGGCAGAAGCAGAAAGCAGCGGAAGCGCTTGATGAGGCGTTTGCCGTCAAGGGTGACGACATACTCTTCCATCTTCCGGTGACAGAGGCGTGGTTGAACCAATTGACGCTGGCCCTGATCCTTATCTGCCGCAGTTCTTACCGAGGCGTAAAAGAGCTTTTGCGCGATTTGTTTAACATCCCCATCAGCGTCGGCACGATCCACAACCGCCTTCAGTCCGCAGCCGCGCAAGCGTGCGCCATCAATCGATCCCAGAATCTGTCAGCAATTCGTGTTGGCCTGCATGACGAAATCTTCCAGGGTTCCATGCCGGTGTTGGCTGGCGTCGATGCGGCTTCGACCTATTGCTATCTTTTGGCGGATGCCGAGCATCGGGACGCTGACACGTGGGCGGTGCATTTGCTCGACGCCAATGCACAAGGATTTGATCCCGATCACACGATCGCCGACGCGGGGCAAGGACTGTGGTCAGGTCAGAAAGCGGCTTTGGCCGGCATCGCACAGGACTGCGATGCGCCGCTGTATCTGGTTCGGGACGTCTGTTTGCTGCAACGAAAATCTCCATCATCAAACGCCTACTGGCAGCGCTGGAACTTATTGCACAAGAAACTAGGCGGGAAATTCCAGCGTGTCGTCTACGCCGTGGTCGATGCGATGAAAGACATTCCACGCGCCAGTTCCCTCGTCGAAAACCTCAACTCGCGGCTGCGCAACTATTTCTTCCTCCGCCGTCAATTGGGCGCGCCTTATCTCAACCTGTTGCAGTTCTTCCTCAATCACCGCACCTTCCTTCGCAGCCAGCGTCCCGAACGAGTCGGCAAAAGCCCGAAAGAATTGATGACCGGACAAAGCCATCCGCACTGGCTCGAACTCCTGGGGTTCACGCGGTTTCAACTCCCTTGAGTTCAACGCGGGAGCGGTTGCTTACCCTTCCCGGTTTCTTCATCTCTGCGCCAAAAATGCCCTCACCGGGCGGCAGGAATCTATTGTCCGTGTTACCCAAAACAGGCCATTTTTGAACCACGCCAGAATTAGGTGGGCGAAAGGGCAACTCGGGATGGCACGCCCTCACCAACGATGACCGCAAAACGAAATTCCCGCGCCGCAAGACTCGCACAGCGAGTATTTCTCAATCCAAATTTACACCTAAGGTTGCAAAAGACCTGCGACGAAAAATGAGGGGATGGCTGAGGAATCTCTGTCTCGTCGATTACGTCAGTGTGACACACGTTGCACGTAATTATAATAATGCGCTGATTTTAGTATCTCGCTGCACTTTATTTGCGATAACCAGCAGTAGAACCCATTGCAAACATTCGCAGATGCTGATTTGTGACTCTCACATAAGCTGCAGTAAACGCACTCGTGTTCTCAAAGGAGATACAGCATTCTCAAATTAAGCGCAGGGCTAACCATTTGAAATGAATAAATATGGATTATTGTAATTATGTGCAGTATTACATCCGCCGTCATGAGTTTTTAGACTGCGCGTCACTATGGGATAGCGCGCAAAGCGCATGACCTGCACGCTTCTTTAGCCGTGCGGTATAGCGGGCTCCGAAGATTACCGGCCAAGTCTCGATGCAGCGGCCGTCGACGTATATGCGCCACACGGCGCTTGCAGCGGGAAAGCGGCGCGCGCTTCGGCCTTGATGCGTTCGACCATGGCGCGCAAACCGTTGGAGCGCTGTGGGGTCAAATGTTGGGCGAGGCCGAGTTCGGCGAAGACCGGCACGGCGTCGGTTGCGATAATGTCCTGCGCAGTGTGGCCGGAATAGAGCGCAAGCGTCAGCGCCACCAATCCGCGCACGATATGGGCGTCGCTGTCGCCGTGAAACGTCAAGATGAGACGATCTTGCGCGTCTTGCGCGACCGTCGTTTCGAGCCAAACCTGGCTGGCGCAGCCCCGCACCTTATTGTCGTCATTATAGGCTTCCTTGGGCAAGGGCTCAAGCGTGCGGCCAAGTTCGATAAGATAGCGATAGCGATCCTCCCATTCGTCCAGGAGTTCGAAATTGCCGATGATCTCGTCGATCGCCATGTTGATGCGCTTTGTCCCTGCAAACCGGCGTGGCGCCCCGCGAAAACTCGCCGTTGCCGAACGGCCTAATAGGCTATCCCTTCGCCTCGAGCGTTGAAAATTATCTTTTCCGCGTGGCGTGAGGTTGGCTCTGTCTAATAGGAATATGTAGCAATGCCAAGGCGTTTCTCAAGCCGCCGTGTTCATAAGTTTGGCGTGAAAGGGCAGCGCGGCTTGGCCTGCCGCGCGACTGTACCGAACGCAGAATCCTGATCGACTGCGGCTTGTTTAAAGGTTCGCGCGAATTGGACGAAGAAAACTGCGAGTCGTTTGGTTTTGACACGCCCTGCATCGACGATCTGCTGCTCACCCATGGGCATCTCGATCATTGCGGGCGCGTCCCGCTTCTGGCCTCTTGCGGCTTTCGAGATGAGATCGTCGTCACCCCAGCAGCGCGCGAACTGGCGCGTCCCGTCCGGCTCGGCTGCAAAAGGAACTGATGGAAGGCGCTTGCCAAACCATGAAACGTCTTGATTCAAAAAATGACACGTCAAATATAAGCAGTCGTTGAAACCATCGAAAACTGCAACCGTTCACACCCCCTCCCTTTGCCCCTGTCCGTGGCGGCGGGTTCGGCTTTCCTTTGAACGCCGATCAAGGGGCTTGCGGACGGGCGCGAATTGGATTCTACGCTTTTATGTGCCTCGCCGAAACATCCCGGACCT
>PLZT01000590.1 GCA_003152255.1 Methylocystaceae bacterium
AGCCGGGCGCTACGTCACCACAGCGGAGTATCGGCGGGACCGATAGGAGTTTGCGGCGAGAATGACGGACTATTGGATGACGGAGGGGTGTATGGCTCTAAGCCTCCACCGGGGGCGTAAACGTAAGTCTGATTACCAAGGCGGTAGCCTCTTTCTCCATCGCAATTCATCAACATAGCTCCAACATTGGTGCAGTCGGCCCACGCAATCGAGGGGAAAAAATAAGGATAGCAGCGAGGGTTTTCATCTGATTGCTCCTCTCTGTCGTTGACGTGCATCGCACCTACGGCGAGGATGTCCCGCTTGATGTTGAAAACCGAGAAGCGGGCGTCGCGGGTTGAGAGTCTACGCAGCCTTTGCGGTTTGGACAAGATGCGGGTTCGCTAAAGTTGGCATCGCCCTTCGCTTGGCCGACGCCACCACGGCAACGCTACGCTCGATGACGGAGGGGCGAAACCACGAAATGTTCATGACGGGCCTGAACCTCAGTCGGCTCGGTCTCTCCCCGAATGAGATTGCGACGGAGCTGTTCGCGGTGGTTGGAAGCGAAACGCACATGAGGAAAAAGATTCGGGGGGTGATAAAATCCTTGGGGAGATATGGTCGCCGGTAGGGGCGAGTTGTGATGATGCGCGAAGATCGGAACAATGAACGGAATCGCCTGCTATACAGGCCGTTTCGGAATAAGGGTCATGGAACATGTCTCCTTCGCCTAATGAATCACACAATGGCCACAATAAATTGCAAATTTTCTCTCGCTATCCGAATACGTAAGCTAGAATAAGGAAATAGGTCGAATGAAAACAGTTTTACAGTTCGTGCGTAACAAGCGAGGCGTGACGGCGATTGAATATGTCATGATTGGATACTTAATGTGTATTTTCCTTAGCATCGGAGTCAACTCGGTTGGCCCTAATTTTAATCCGAATGCGCCCGCTAATGCTCTTGACGGGGGCAAGGTTAGGGGCGGTCAGTGATGCTCCTGTGGATGTCGCTGCATCAACATGGTCTGAGGCGGATATCGTCCGGGTTGGCGATAGAGAAAATCGGTCTTCGATTGAATGGCGCTTACCCAAAGACGGTCTATTCCCCGAAAGCGATTTCGGTTCCGTCTTCATTCTTCGATGCGGCTTTTTGATTGAGCGCCGAGAACTCCTCGATCTGCTCCGTCAGCGATTCAAATTGATCCCGCAGATGGTTATTCATGACATCGGCGAATTCCTGCGGAGAATGAGCTCTCGAGAGTTTCTGGGCGTAATTGAAAGCGGCACCGGCGTTGATTGCGGCGAATTCCATGAGCTTCACGTTGTATGCCCCAGCATTTTGTGCCCATGCCAAAAATGGATTTTTCGTCAGGTCGAACGATTTCAATGCCATGTTAGTGATCCTCTCGACGGCTGTTCCCACTCGTAACGAGCCATTTGTGGCAAGCTTTTACGGACGCCGTCGTAGGCAAACGGTTTCATCGCCGTAAGGTTGCCTCTCCATGGCGACCTTTTTGCTTCACCAGCAATGTATGACCAGATATGTCACCGTGAACAGAGCGCTCCCGTCGCACTGGTTGGCGGCTGATAACGAGGGATGATTATATGCGATTCCTTGCAGGATGCGTCACCCTCAAACATTCTTCGTTGGCTCGCTCGCTTACGCGGAAATCCACGCCTTCTGGCTGTGCTGGGCGCTAACGTCATCTACCGGACGGGCGTTGGGCGATGCTCAGTTCGCCGGGATGATCCAGTCGGCTTGGTTTTTCGCCGAATGAGATTGAGGCGGAACTGAACGCGGTGGTTGGAAGCGAACCCATATACGGAAAAAGATTCCAGGCGTGATAAAACCCTTAGGTAGGTATGGTCGCCGGTAGGCGAAGAGATTTGCAAACAGCTCACGGAATGTTGACCGGAAGCATTTCCGGTCATCAAGCAATTCGAGACCGCCACACCCTTGAACATATCCGAGCGAGCAAGGGCCACTGGTGGGCTTTTTAGGCGAACATGGAGGGTTGGGTGCCGTGGGTTTGGAAAACCTCATGTGCGAGCCTCCTATGCGGTTTAGGCCACTCTCAATCGTGGGATACACGGCGCGTCGGATCGTCGTCCCGCGTTCCACCGCCAAAAGGCGGGCACTTGCGATATGCCGGGTTCGCTGTAACGCTCCAGTTGGGGTTACGCGCGTCGGATCATTTCCAACCAAGAGAGACGAAAAACGAATTGTGATTTCATGCGACGACGTGCGCCTTGTCCAAACCACTTAGGCGGCGTAGTTTATTGATGGTGGCCGCCGGCTGATTTTCAACAGAACGCGGGGTGTCGATAGAAAGAGTAAGTTGAGGTGTTTCGTTGATAAACCAGCTTCGCGGTCTTCTTCAAGAGAAGAGGCAAGAGCTTTCCTCTTTGAGCAAGCCGATACAGCTATGTGTTAACATATTATTAATCATATTGCCCGCAGCCCTGCTGTTGTAGCTTTTTGATAAGCTATTTATTTATTTACTTGCTCGTAGTTACATAGAAGATATTGCTGTTGTTTTCAATTTAAATAAACACCTTGCTGAAGCTGCTTCTTTGGCCGTATTTGTGGTGATCGTATTTTTTGTATCGCGAATTTTTTCGTTTTCTAAAGCAAGCCGATTGATTGGTGTTCTTGGTCTGACAGCAATTTTGATCGCCCACTCACTCTTGCTTTGGCGAGGGACGAACGATCAATTCTTTGACAGGTCTGGAAAGGCCATCAAATGCTATCTTCTATCTCGGGAAGGAGAGGTTCGTTATCTTGAACGTGCTGGCGTCGATGCCGTGACTGGTCGATCTTGCCGAGAAGTAACGCCAGACACCTTAGCCCGTCTTATTCACCGAGGGCTTGATTTTGGGCTGGCGGATGTAGCGTAAGATGTTGATTTGGTGTATGGATTAGTTGCTTGGACTGATCCTTCACGCCATCGCATCGAGGCCACACCCGCCATG
>PLZT01000027.1 GCA_003152255.1 Methylocystaceae bacterium
GATGACCAATCCCAAATCTCCGCCGATGGCGGATGAAGGGGCCGGATCATTTCGGGGTGATTGGTCTTCGCCAGCCGTTGAGACGATGTAGGCGAATTCCCACCGCTCCGGCTCTTTGCGAGCCGTCGCGGTGGATGGACAGNNCAAACGGACGGACGGACACACCCCTTAGGGGGTACCTTCTATCTTACAGCCGACTTTGAGAGTGACTTGAAATTTGCTCGCCGAGCCGTTTTCGATTGCGCCGCGTATCTGCACGACCTCAAACCACTTAAGCTGATGTTCGGCATCGCTCGCCCGATTGATTGCGGCTTGTATGGCATCTTCCAAGGAGTCCGGTGAACTCCCTACAAGCTCGATCACCTTGAAAACTTCCCTGTTCATTGGCCGCTCCATTTCGCTTCATGGTCGTTGTGAGCGGTCATAGCCTAAAGCCTTAACGATCATATGTCGCGCAATTCGTGCGATATCTGAACGGCACGACAGACCCCCGTGANNAAAATGCCGCCACGCCGATATCCGTGCACCAAAGCCAATGAAGGGGGACAATGCCGATGATCTTCGTCAGTTCAACACAGCCCTCTGTGCGGCGATGTCGTTGAAATCTGCTTATGCTTATTTCATTGGGGCAGTCTACTCGTGTGTGATCGAGCGTTTGCAGGCGGCGGGCGTTGATGTTTTTGAGGAAAGACGCACTCAATAAATGTCCGGCTTACGCCCTTCCAATTGATGTCTCAGGCGACATGTCCTCAGCTTTTGGCCCTTGATCCGAGGCCCATCTTTCCTAAAATTCTCTTGCATTGCTCCGTCCTCTGTCCTAACCGTTATAAGTCATATTTTTCATCGAATAACTGATGGCTTTGACATGATAACAGCGACCCAGCTTCGAGCGGCGCGCGCGCTCGCCGGCTTGGACCAACGCAAACTGGCGGAACTGTCAGGTTTGTCGCTCCCGACCATTCAGCGAATGGAGACGAGCGAGGACGTCATTCGCGGAAATGTCGATTCGCTGACCAAACTAATCACCGCTCTAGCCAGCATCGGCATCGAGTTCATTGGCGATGGAATCATCAGTCCAGCCGGAGGACGCGGGGTCCGTTTGAAAAAATCCGCGAACCCGTCATCTGACCAATGGGCGTTCAATCCAAGGGGACCCGGCGTCCGCGCAACAAAATCTGCGGCCTCGCCCAACCCCGCTGAGACAGACAAAGTGGCGGATGACGCGCCGTCGGGCCGCGAGGGGAGGTAGTCGACGATGCCCTTGACGATCGCCCTTTGGAGCGTCGCCGCACTGCTCGGCACGGGAGGACTGGCCATCGCCCTTGCGCGAAGCGTCGCGGCGAGCCGCATTGTCTACGGTCTTTGTTGCGCTCTCTGCCTCTTTCTTTTCGTCACAGCTGTTATTCCTCGGGGCGCGGTTGCGTTAACGGCCACGCTGCCGCTAGGCCTGCCATGGATCGGCGCGCATTTCCAAATCGACGTGCTGAGCGCTTTCTTCCTCGCAATCGTCAACCTGGGCGGCGCAGCGGCAAGCCTTTATGCGATCGGCTATGGCGCTCAGGAAAAGGATCCCTCTCGCATCCTGCCGTTTTTCCCGGCCTTTCTGGCCGGCATGAACCTGGTGCTCCTGGCCGATGACGCATTCAGCTTTCTGGTGGCCTGGGAGTTCATGTCGCTTTCGTCATGGGCGCTCGTCATGGCGCACCATCACCACGGCGAGAACCGACGAGCGGGCTTCATATATCTGCTCATGGCGAGCTTCGGCACGCTCGCGCTGTTGATGGCGTTCGGATTGCTTGCAGGGTCTGTCGGGGGCTACTCTTTTTCGGACATCCGCGAGGCGACGCATGGCCCCTCATGGAAGTCCGGCCTCGTGCTGGCGCTAGTGCTTTTGGGCGCCGGATCGAAGGCTGGCCTCGTTCCCCTGCATATCTGGCTGCCGCTCGCTCACCCCGCCGCGCCAAGTCATGTTTCGGCGTTGATGAGCGGCGTCATGACCAAAGTCGCCATCTACGGGTTCATTCGCATCGTTTTCGATTTGCTCGGGCCGCCTGAGTTCTGGTGGAGCATGCCGCCGCTCGCACTCGGAGCGATCACCGCCATGCTCGGCATTCTTTCGGCGACGATCCAGAGCGACCTGAAAAAACTGCTCGCTTACAGCACGATCGAAAATATCGGGATCATCTTCGTCGCTCTCGGTTTGGCGCTGGCGTTCAAGGCGAATGGCATGGCCTTGCCGGCGGCGCTGGCTTTTACCGCCGCTCTGTTCCATGTCTTCAATCACTCTCTATTCAAGAGTCTTCTGTTCTTTGGCGCTGGCGCCGTGCTCAACGCCACCGGCGAGCGCGACATCGAGCGCCTCGGCGGGCTCATCCATTCCATGCCACGTACGGCGTTCGTGTTTCTAGGCGCCTGCCTGGCGATTTCCGCCTTGCCGCCGCTCAACGGCTTCGTGTCCGAATGGCTCGTTTTCCAGGCCATTCTGCTCAGTCCATCGCTACCGCAATGGAGTCTGAAACTCTTGGTTCCCGCCGTGGGCGTCGCCCTGGCGCTTAGTGCGGCGTTGTGCGCGGGTTGTTTCGTGCGCGCCTTTGGCATTGCATTTCTGGGGCGCGCTCGATCAATCGCGGCCAAAAACGCCCACGACACGGATCCGTGGTCACTCGCGGCGATGTCCGGTCTATTGGCACTATGTCTCCTGGCGGGTCTTTTTCCGAGCTATATGATCGATACGATCACGCCCGTCGCAAAGATGTTCGTTGGCGGCCATATGCCAACCCAGGGTGGGATTCCCTGGCTGTCGATCGTGCCGATCGCCGAGAGCCGCAGCTCTTACAACGGCCTACTGGTGTTTATATTTATCGCCTTTTCGGCTTTTGTCGTCGCGCGGACCAGTCTCGGTTTTGGGTCGCACGCCTTGCGGCGAGGCCCTGCGTGGGATTGCGGTTATCCCGACCCGAGCCCTGTTACCCAATACACTGGCAGTAGTTTCGCTCAGCCGATTCGGCGAACCCTTGGGAATGTCGCTTTTGTCGCGCGTGACCATCTGGACATGCCGCCGCCTGGCGACATCCGTCCCGCGCGATTCGGCGTCGAAATTCGCGACCGCGTCTGGGACGGCGTCTACACGCCGATCTCAAGAGGCGTCGACTTTTGCGCCGATCAATTCAACAAGCTGCATTTTCTGACTATCCAAGGATACCTCACTCTCGTCTTCGTCGCGCTCGTCGGGCTGCTTCTGGTGGTTGCGATATGGCCATGATCTTCGATTTCGCCGCTCAGGGTGTGCAAATGATTCTGGTGCTGGCGCTGGCGCCGCTCCTGCTCGGCTTCACGCGCAAGGTGAAGGCGCGACTCTTGCGCCGACGCGGACCGCCGATCTTTCAGCCATACCGCGATCTGCTCAAACTGCTCCGCAAGGACGTCGTGCTCGCTGACAATGCCTCCTGGCTGTTTCGTTCCGCACCTTATCTCATCTTCGCTGCGACCTGGGTCGCTGCGGCGCTCGTGCCGACGTTCGCCACGGGGCTGATGTTCAACTGGTCGGCCGACCTTATCGTCATCACCGCTCTCTTGGGAAGCGCCAGGTTCTTTCTCGCGCTCGCCGGCATGGACGTTGGAACGAGCTTCGGAGGCATCGGTTCGAGCCGCGAGACGATGTTCGCTTCTCTCGCCGAGCCGGCAATGATCATGATTGTCTTCATCGTCTCTCTCATCGCCGGCTCGACGCAGCTTTCCGAAATCGCCGCCCACATGCTCTCGCATATCGAATTGCGCGTATCGTATGGCTTGGCGCTGATCGGTCTCGTCATCGTCGCGATAGCGGAGAATGGCAGAATCCCCGTCGACAATCCGGCGACGCATCTCGAGCTCACCATGGTGCATGAAGCGATGGTGCTTGAATATTCCGGACGCTATCTCGCAGTGATTGAACTGGCTTCAGCATTGAAGCTTCTCCTTTATATTTCGCTGATCGCTTGCATCTTCGCGCCATGGGGGCTCGCCCCGCACGGAGCAGATTTCCGCACCATGACGTTCGGCGCGGCCGCCTATGTGGTCAAGCTAGCTGTCGGCGGGTTCTTGCTTGCGCTGTTCGAAATTTCGACCGCGAAAATGCGTGTGTTTCGCGTACCCGATTTCCTCGGCGCAGCGCTGATGCTCGGACTTCTCGGCACGCTGCTCCTCTTCGTCTCACGGAGCCTTTGATGGGTACCCTGTCGTTCGACATCGCGCATCTGTTCGCCGGCGGCCTCGTTCTGGTCAGTTTCATGATGCTTTATCAAGATCGCATGTCGGGGCTGATCAACATCTTCACCCTACATGCCGTTGTCTTGTCGCTTTCGGTTGGTTGGCAGGCCTATGCCCAGCACGCGCCCCACCTTTTCCTGACGGCGGCGATAGCAATCGTTTTCAAGGCCGTGATCATTCCTGTGAGTCTTCAGCGCATTATGGTGCGCTTGCGAATCCACCGTGATATCGAAATCATCGGTGGCGTCGGCGTCACCATGCTCGTCGGCATTGGTCTCGTCGCCCTATCAATGGTTGTCATGCTTCCAGCCACGGCTGCCGCCGATCCGCTGGCACGCGAGGATCTCGCTTTCGCGCTGTCTGTCGTCCTTCTCGGTTTGCTCATGATGGTGACGCGCCGCAATGCGGTCAGCCAAGTCATTGGCTTCATGTCGCTTGAGAACGGGCTCATTCTTGCCGCCACCGGCGCAAAAGGTATGCCGCTCGTGGTTGAAATCAGCGTCGCATTTTCGGTTTTGATCGCTTTCATCGTGATCGGAATTTTTCTGTTTCGCATTCGCGAACGATTCGACACCGTCGACGTCCAGGAACTCGACCGTGTTCGCGGAGGTCGTCGATGAACATCCCGGCTTTCGAACCCGTCGACGCATTGCTGGTCATCCCGGCCCTGTCGGCGCTCATTCTCGCGTTTCTGTCCGGCTACCGTCTAACGTCTTACATCAACTTTATTTCATCGGGCGCCACCTTCCTTTGCGCAGGAGCGCTGCTGTTCAATCGACCGGCTCCGGGCAACTATCTCTTTGTCGATGATCTAAATATTGTTTTCGTTGTGCTCTCGACCTTCATCGGTTTCACGACGAGCGCCTACAGCGCGAGCTATATCGGTCACGAACTCGAGACGGGAAAACTAAAACCTTCATATGTAAGATTCTATCACGCCATGTACCAGTCGATGATGTTCGGCATGAATCTGGCGCTGCTTGCCAACAATATCGGTCTGATGTGGGTGGCGATCGAGATCGCCACCCTGACAACGGTGTTGATGGTTGGCATCTATCGCACGCCCGACGCGCTGGAGGCGGCCTGGAAATACTTCATCCTCGGCAGCGTCGGCATCGCGCTCGCTCTGTTCGGCACGATCCTCGTCTATATGTCCGCGCAGCCGGTCCTTGGAGAGGGTTATAACGCCATGGTCTGGACCGCCCTGATGCAGCACGGGGCGGAATTCAGTCCAAGACTCCTCAACGTCGCGTTCGTTTTTCTGATGTTGGGCTATGGCACAAAAGTTGGACTTGTGCCCATGCACGCTTGGCTTCCCGACGCGCATGCAGAGGGACCGACGCCGATCTCGGCGGTTCTATCGGGTCTGCTTCTCAACGTCGCGCTCTATGCAGTTTTGCGCTTCAAAATGCTGCTCGCGGGCAACGCCGCCGCGATCGCGCCGGGCCCGCTCATGATCGCGCTCGGCCTTGCTTCGTTGATCTTCGCCGGCTTCATGCTTTATCGTCGCGATGACATCAAGCGATTGTTCGCCTATTCGTCGATTGAGCATATGGGCATCATCACCTTCGCTTTCGGCATGGGCGGGCCGCTAGCCAATTTTGCCGGACTTCTTCACATGACGATGCATAGTCTGACCAAGTCGGCGATCTTTTTCGCCGTCGGCCATATCGCGCAGGTCAAGGGCACGCAGAAGATCGCTAATATTCGAGGGTTGACCGAAAGCCATCCGGTGCTCGGTTGGGGGCTCGTCGCTGGAGTCATGGCCATCGCCGGTCTGCCGCCGTTTGGCGTTTTCATGAGCGAGTTCCTGGTTGTGAGTTCGACATTCGCGCGCCAGCCGCTACTTGCCATCCCGCTCGCCTTTGGTTTGCTGGTGGCGTTCGGCGCGCTTTTGATGCGCGTTATCGGATTGGCTTTCGGGGAGCCGTCGGACTCTATTGGCGAGGTCGAAGCCTCGGTTGTCCCACTCTTCTTCCATCTCGCACTGGTGTTGCTGATGGGAATCTGGCTGGAGCCTCACGTCGCGGCGTGGTTTCAGAATGTCGCGAAGCTGCTTGGATAAGGCCTGAAGGAACGAGGATAGGGGATCATGATATCGCTTCGAATGACGATGCGAGGAGGACGCAGAGTTGAACAATGCCGCCCCTGGCCGCGCCATGTCGTCGATCAGACCAGTTGGCTGCGCGTGATCCGCGAAATCAGCAAGGGTCATGGCGACATGTTGGGTCTATGGAGCGATGGCGCGGACCTTCACATGGCCATATTGGATCATGAATCCTCAGACTTCGGCATCGTCACTCTAGAATGTCCGAACGGCCGCTTTCCCTCCGTTGGCCACATGCATCCGCCCGCCTTGCGGCTCGAACGCGCTATCCGCGATATTTATGGGCTCCAAGCGGACGGCTCACCTGATTTGCGGAATTGGCTCGATCATAATCGCTGGGGCGTGCGGCGCCCTGGCGCCAAACCGGAGCCTTCCGAAGCATCTGGAAATTCATACAGCTTCCTTGCCGCGGAAGGCGCGCCGCTCCATCAAATCCCCGTTGGGCCCGTCCATGCCGGCATTATCGAGCCCGGTCATTTCCGCTTTTCAGCGAATGGGGAAGTCGTCGTCCGCCTCGAGGAACGGTTTGGATACGTTCATAAAGGCATAGAGCAATTGATGGTCGATGCGCCGCTCGATCGAGCCGCGCGTCTGGCTGGCCGCGTCTCTGGCGACAGCACCGTCGCCTACGCTCTCTCTTTCGCGCACGCTGTCGAATCCGCGCTAGAAATTCAGGTCCCGGAACGGGCGCTCTACCTGCGGGCGCTGATGGCCGAACTCGAGCGGCTCGCCAATCATATTGGCGATATTGGCGCGATCTGCAATGACGCCTCCTTTTCCTTGATGCACACGCATTGCGCAATTCTACGCGAACGGGTTCTCAGAGCTTCGCACCTGTGTTTTGGCCACAGGCTCATGATGGACCGCATCGTCCCGGGCGGCGTCGTCGACGATTTGACCATGGAAGGCGCAGTGGCGTTGCACGCTTTGCTGAGCGGAGCGAAAAAAATCATTCCGCAATTCATTGAACTCTATGGCGATACGACCTCCATACAGGATCGCACGGTCGGAGCGGGGCATCTGCGGTCCGAATTGGTGAACCAATATGGCTGTGGCGGCGTCATTGGACGCTCCTCTGGCCGTAGTTTCGATGCGCGGCGCCGGCCGGGCTATGCGCCTTACCCGGACCTCTCTTTCAAAGTCGGATCGGCCCATGCTGGCGATGTCGACGCACGGATCTGGGTGCGTTTCGACGAGATCAACGTGTCGCTCGGACTGATCGAGCAGATTCTCGGAAAGATACCGGAAGGACCTCTGCGGACCGAGAGTTTGCCAGCATCGAGCAAAACGTGCGAAGGCGCGGCCCTTGTCGAGGGCTTTCGCGGCGACATTTTCGTCTGGGTGAGAATCGGCGCCACAGGCACCGTGCAGCGCTGTCATCTCCGCGATCCGTCCTGGTTCCAATGGCCGCTGCTCGAAGCAGTGATGGAGGGCAATATCGTCGCTGATTTTCCGCTCTGCAATAAATCGTTCAACTGCTCCTATTCGGGGCACGACCTCTAGGGCTCGGCAACTATGCGCAAGTTTCTATTCCAGGGGCTGCTTCGCTCGCCGTTGACGGAATTCGCTCCCTTACCGGACGAGTCGATCCGCGCCGAACTCGCCAGCACGCTCGCCCGCGAGAGCCGTCGCAAACTCGGTCGTAGCCTATCGATCCGTGAAGTCGACGCCGGCTCTTGCAATGGTTGCGAACTCGAAATCCACGCGCTCAGCAACGCTTTCTATGATCTCGAAAGATTCGGACTGCGTTTCGTCGCGTCACCGCGACATGCCGACGTTCTCATGGTGACAGGCCCCGTGACCAAGAACATGCGCGAGGCGCTGGAGCGAACTTATGTTGCGACGCCCGATCCGAAATGGGTCGTCGCCGTCGGCGATTGCGCCTTCAATGGCGGCGTGTTCGCGGGTAGCTATGCATGCGTCGGCGCGGTCTCCGAGGTGATACCCGTCGATCTCCATATTCGCGGCTGTCCGCCTGATCCTGTAGCTCTTCTTAAAGGCCTCATCACGCTCGTTGAAAATCGAACATGACCTCAACCTTGCCCAAACCTTGAAATCGTCCAGCCGCACACGTTCTAGAATAGCCCGACCGCGTGAAACGTTGCGTCGCTATGGCGACAGTGAGACACGAGAATCGGTCGCCGCGCAAGGCGGGAAGCAACGCCGACTTGAGACGTTTGTGCAGTGTTCCCGATAGGCGAGGGTGAGTTCGAGTAGCGGCAAGAGCGGCAGACCCCAGACCAAAACCTGGCGGGTCGCCGAACCTTCGAGAGGAGAGAGGGGTGACGAGGAATTGCATCTCCCTCTCAAATCCTGAAACACGGAGAAACAGAGTGCCGTCAAAATGAGCCCGGAAGAAAACGAGCTACGCTCAGCAATTGAACCCCAACACAGCGGGACGGCTGAGGTGGACCCAAAAGACGAGACGACTGCTCGCAAATATTACCAGATGGCCGCCGATTTCGGCCACGAAGATGCAAGAGACGCTTTGAAGCGGCTTTCCAAGGCCGAAATCGGCAGGTGGCGCTTGTCGTGGAGCCCCCCATATAGGACCGCGTAGATCAAGCAGCGTGTGCATCTTGATCGCCGCTTTTGTCGAACGGACATCGGCCCACGGAAATAACGACAGGCACAGACCAATGGTCGTGCTGTCGAGCGCGTAAACGGTGTTGACGAGATCGAGCCCGATATCGTCGTTGATGTATAATTTGCGCTCACGGCATATCAGGACCGCGGCAGTGTCCGCCCATATGCGCCAGTCGCGCGCTTCATTCGTATCAGCCAACGTTGAACGCGCCACCGGTCAACGCAGGCCCATGCCATACAGCTTCGACCGCTGCGCACCAAGGCACGCTTCGATATCGCGTAGGCTCTCGCGGTAGGTCATTTGTGCAAACGCCATCACGCGAAACTGTTCGCTGCAACGAAACTTCCGAACGCGAAGATCTCCGCCATACCCTGCGACGATCCGCTCGAAACTGCTCCACGGAATTCCCGGTAGGGACGCTCAT
>PLZT01000192.1 GCA_003152255.1 Methylocystaceae bacterium
CGCTGGGCGGCGCTACGGCGGAATTTACAACGCTGCTCGGCCAGGGGCCGGGCGCGAAAATGGCGGCCTCGGCGGCCCTCGCGGCGCTGTTGCTTGGCTCGGTCAACTCCGCGCTGCACGGCCTGTCGAGCCCCAAGCCCGGTGCACTCGCCTCCTAACACTCGAACGATGGGGCTGCGGCCATGCCGGGCACACAAGATAGAGACGAGGCGGGCTGCTGCCTCGACGCCTTCCTTCGGGAAGCGGACGGCGCGGGGCTCGATTTCCGCACGGCAAAGGGGCGCGCGGACACCTATCAATCGCTCATGTGGGCGGCCACCTGGAAGCGGCGATGGGACTCGATCGCCTATAAGATAGGGAACGCCTTTTTAACGGCGTTCGCGCTGGGGGTGCTGATGATCGCCGGCTGGGGCGCTGCTCTTTGGGGCGGTCACATCAAGGTCGATTGAATCGGAAAAGGTGCGGGCGCTAATTTAGAACCCCGTTTCAAATCAACGGGGCTGATTTTGCCCGCACCTTCGCCCATGTTGTTGATCGGGAAGAATTGAGCTACTCCCTCCCGGCCTACCAGGGCGATTTTACTCCTTTATTTTTCCGATACTTAGCGCGGTAATTCCCGCACCCGGTTCTGGTGCGGGCTTAGGTTCGTTCTCGCTATCGTCCCGCGATAGCTTCCCCATAGCCTGCCGCGCCAACCTCTCGCGGTCGGCGGCGCGCGTCATTTAGAGGCCTCCAACTCAGCGAAGCGAGAAGCGACGAGGCGCGCGCGTTCCAAGATCGGGAGTTCGCGCCCGACGAGCGCCGCGTTGATGGCGTTTATCTCGTCGTGCTCGGCGGCGTAGGCCGCTATTATGCGGCCGTTGCGCTCGATCGTGTCGTGTTGGCGCTCGACGACCGCCTTTAAGCGCTCGATCTCCCTATCGTCACACTCGCTCATTTGCGCTGGCTCCCTGCCTTGCGGCGCGCCGCCCGGTTCCCGGGGTCTTCGCTAAGGTTTGTCCCCGTGACGACGTAGCGCTTGCCGCCCGGCGTGGTGACGACCGCGCCCTCGGGTAGCGTGACTCGGCCGCCTGCGTTTATGTAAACGTCGTCGCCCACGGCGTAGCCCCTGCCGGGGCTCGGTGGCCGCGTCTCGTAGATTGGGGCGGCGCGTTCCGCCTCGCGCTTCAATGCCGTTTCTTCCATCAGAGCGCCCCCCCCGTCTTTCTCCTTGGCGAAGTCGATCGCGGCCTTGATCGCCGACCACATTTCGAGCCGCGCGCGCCTGCGAAAATCCTCATCGGCTTCCGGGCCGCCTGGAAGATTGAGTTCGTCGGGCCATTCTCCGGGATACACGACCGAAAGAGCCGCCTCGATAGCTCCGTTCGACAAAATTTTGGCTTCCATCACAGCGCCCTCCGGTCTGCCTTCTTCGCGACGTCGATAAGCTGCCGCATGTGTGGGTTGATGATGTCGAGGTCTTTGACGCACAGCCCGCTATACCAGCGGTCAAGCCCGTCCGGCGCTTTGCGGCCGTTCTCCGCGTGGGCGGTCCCTTCCTCGATCAAGGCCTTTAGCGCGGGGTTTGGGGCTTCTCTCGCCTGCGCCTTGGCGGTCAAGTCGGCCATAAGCTCGTCTGTCAGTTCGAGCCCGTCGTCGGGGTTCGGCGGCGTGCGCTTCGCTGCGGCGGCTTCCTCGGCCTCGATGGCGCGTTTGCTTGCCTCCACGGCGGCGAGCGCGGCTTCTTCCTCGGCCTCGCGGCGCTCATCTTCCTTGCGGCGCTTGGCCTGTATGGCGGCCTCGGCGTCGTTCCCGGCTTTGATCGCAGCTGCGGTTCGCTTCTGCTCTGCGACGGCGTTGGCGACGCGGGCGGCTTCTTCCTCGCGCATCTTGGCGAAGCGCTTGCCTCTTTCCGCCGCGTCCATCACTTCGGCCTCGTCTTCCGGCTGCTTCGCGTCCTTCGCTGCCCGTCTCTCGGCCTCCATCGCGGCGAGTTTCCTCCCGTGGGCCTTGGCCTTGGCGTCNNCTCAAGCTGCGTAAGCTCGTCTTGGAAGCTCTCGGGCTCGGATTTGATTGCGCCGCGATCCTCGATCATTCCGCGATCGACAAACAGTTCCGGCTCTTCCTGCGGAATCGCGGGCGGCTCCTTGCGCGTCACGTCCTTCGCGCGCGTCGCTCGCATGTTGTCCGTGAGGTCTTCAAGCTCGTCCGGGGAGTAGACGCCCAACATAATGTCGCTCGCGTGCAGGCGGCCCCATTCGCGCGCGCCGCGATAGGCAAGCATGTTGCGCGGGTTCTTCGGCCAGGGGGAATTATCCCCTGTGGTTTTCCACTGGCCAACCGTCCCGGCGATTGAGCGTGAGTCAGTTTCGCCGGGAATTGTCCCGCTAACGATGATCCCTAAATTATCGCCCGGTAAATCGTTCCACACATAGGACAGGCGAACGCCCAGCTTCGCCGCGATGATCGCGGCAATCAGCTTGCCCTCGTAGCAAATCTTTCCGCGCACAACGGAAACGCATTGCGCCACGGCGAAGGGGTCGGCGTTCCATCGCGCGGCCTGATTCACGACTAGAAAGCAGTTCCCCAAAACAGCGTCGAATTCGAGGGGCTTCTTGTCCTTCACGGTGAGCGAGTCGGGGATGAGGCTTGAGCACGCCATGACTTTCGCAATCCTCATAAGGTGCTCGAAGCGGGCCGTATCCAAGACGCCAACCGGATCATGCACTATAAGGCGTTCTGGGGGGCGCGAGACGGCTGGCGCTTGGGCTGTTACTAGGGCGTTCATGCTTCGACCTTTCTGACTCCGGGAACGGTTATCCCTGCGGCGCCTGCGCGCTTCGCAAGGGTGGTGATCGTCTTAACGAGCTCGTCGGCCACTTCGTCTTGCGTGGCGAAAAACTCGCAAGCGGCGGGCAAGTCGTCAACTTCGTAGGTCGTGACCTTGCGGGCCTTGTGCGTTACGCGGACGGTGCCGACCGTGGCGGCCTTCGCCTCGATCTCCTTGAACGGCTCNNGCCTCATACGCGGCCTGCTCGCGGCGCTTGTTCTCGGCCTTGAGCCAGTCGAGCCCGATCGAGCGGATTCGTATTTTCAGCGCGGTGGCTTTTTCGATGATGGGGCCGAACCATTTCGCGTCGATCTGCCGGCCAGCCTCCAGGTGAGGGGCCTTTTCCTCCTTGTGAAGCGCCTTCGCCTTGTTCTCCAGCTTGCCGAATTCGATCGCGTAATTCTCGCACTTGTCGGCCTCGGCCTGCGTCTGCGGAAGTCTCCCCGGCAACTCGGTGAGCCATTCGACGACCGCCTTCGCGTGGGCCTCGATCTCGGCCAAAAGCGCGGCGTCGGGTGTCGGCGCGGGCGCGTCCTCGGGCGGGTTGTTGTGCCCGCTTGTGACGATTGCGGGCACTTGCTCGGGCCACGGCTCGCCGCGCTGCTTCGCGAGATAAACCTCGCGCGTGATGGGGGTCCGGCCAATGAAGCCAAAAAGTTCGTCGATCTCGTCAAGGTGGCGCGGCGTGTAACCGCTCGTCACCTGACAGACGTATTCTCCGTCCTCCTTCCATATCGCCACGGCGCGCTTGTTGCTGTCGCGATAGAATCCGCAATGCGGCGTTCCCGGCGTCGTCTCGGGGCGATCTCCGCGAATGGCGGCTTTCCAGAAGTCGTAGTCGGCCTGGCTCATTTGCGATTTACCTTCTCAAGGAGTCCGGTGAATCGCTTTTCGAGGATTTCGATTCTCTCAAGCGCGTGGTGGTAGCGGGTGGTCATGGCGTCGGCGACGGCGGAAACGCGGGCAATTTCGGTCGGGTAGTCTTTCGTCCTGGCGTCGATGTGGAGCCCTAAAGCGTTGATGTTTTCCAAGTTGGTTTGATCGCGGCGGCTTACGTGATCCGTGAGCGCCTTAATGTTGCTTTGGAGGTTTTCGCAGTTCTTGTTGAGGACGCGAATATCCTCTGAATAGTCCACCATAAGCGCGGGGTGCACCGGCGCTGCTGGCTGTTTCCAGATGCGCCCAAAGCACTCGGCCCGGATGCTTTTAATGTTGGCGTTGTTGTATTCAGGGCCAAGTTCGGCCGCGATCGTCGTATCGTTGGCGTTGGGGTCTTTGTATTTACAAAGGCCNNGGGCGTTCATTCGTTTTTCCCGCTAGCGATGGCGGCTCCAGCGATGAAGAGCCACCCGAATACAACGATGACGAGCCACGCGGCCGCGCCCAAAGACAGAAACGGGTGGTCGATAAGGAAGTCGATCAAGCCGCGATCTCCTCCAGTTCGTCGGTGAAAACAGCGCCGCGCCAGCCGTCGGCGGCGTCAACGTAGTAAAGCTCTCGCGGAATGTTGCTGCTGATGCAGAATTCGCGGCAAACGGTGACGACCTGTCCGTTGTGGTTTGCGTATGCGTTGTCAGGTTTCGTCTGGCGAATTGGGATGTAGCGAAAGATACGGCGTTCGCCCGGCTGCGGTGTGCTCATGACGTGAAAGCTCCAAGGCTTGAGAGGATGGCGCACGCCACGACGGCGGATGCCTCGATCGGCGGAGGCGCGCGCGTCGCGCGCCGTTTTTTCATGCGTAGCCGTCGCCGTAGCCGGAGCC
>PLZT01000149.1 GCA_003152255.1 Methylocystaceae bacterium
ACGTTCTTCAGGGGCAAGGTCACTTTTTCATCGTCTCGCGCATCGTTTGGCTTCTTCTTCTTCAGCAGATCGCGCTGTCCCACTCCATATCGCGCGATGCTCTGGATCAATTCGATGAGTTTGACGTCGAGGAAGACGACCCTGTCGCGCGATACGACGTGGACCATGCCAGAGAAGGCCGCTGGCGCCGAAGGAAGAAACACGGTCAAATTGCCATCTCCGTGATCTTCGATCACATAGGCCGGTCGTTGCATGCCTTCGGCAAGCAATAGCATCGCCGGCTTGAACCCTCCCGAAGCCTCGGGCTGAAAGGCTTCCGACACGAGACCTTTTAGCGCCGCGTAGACAGGAAGGCGACCGAGCGTGTGGCTCTCCATCAAATCTATGACATTTCTGAAAAACGCCGCGCGCAGCAGCATCCCGAAAATGAACGATGCGGTAACGAGCACGACGACAGCCACCAGCTCCTTAAGTCGCGGCGCCTCCACCAAAATGCTACTTGGAAGAAGACGCACGAGAGGCGTCGCCATTTTGACGACGATGTCGAACGCCTTCGCGAGCAGACCCCACGACAACAACAGCGGCAGCAGCACCAAAAGGCCCCCGAGAATCGTGCTCTTTAGAAATTCGACAATGGGCCTCATTGAACCTTCCGTTTTGTTGATCGCGTCATCAGCTGCGCGGCATCCTTACCATGGCGCGCGAGGCGCGTTAAACTCCTGCCCAACGCGCGGCGTCGTCGCATCTGGAAGGCGATGATTTTTGATCGTGGCCGCCGCGAAATTGTGGCGACGACCTTGCCGCGAGCGAGAAAATATCGTCTTATTTCGATGTTGATGCGCGATTTTAGGGGGTGGCCATGGTGGCGGGAACGTTCAAATCAACGATCATCGGTCTGATTCTCGTGGGTGTTTCGATGTTCTGCGGCGCGCGTCATGCGTCGGCCGATTTAGCTAAGAGGCCGCACATCGTCATCATCTGGGGCGACGACATCGGCCAATCGAACATCAGCGCCTACACCAATGGCTTGATGGGTTATCGTACGCCCAACATCGACTCCATCGCCAAGGATGGCGTGATTTTCACGGATTATTACGGCGAACAGAGCTGCACCGCCGGCCGCGCCTCATTCATCACCGGGCAGAGCGGATTGCGCACCGGCCTAACGAAAGTGGGGATGCCGGGCGCCGATCTCGGATTGCAAAAGGAAGATCCGACGATCGCGGAGCTTCTCAAGGCGCAGGGCTACGCGACGGGCCAATTCGGCAAGAATCACCTTGGCGACAAGGACGAGTTTCTGCCAACCGCGCATGGCTTCGATGAATTCTATGGCAATCTCTACCATCTTAACGCGGAGGAGGAGCCGGAACTCCCCGATTATCCGAAAGCCGATGACCCGGAATTTCCTAATTTTCGTAAAAATTTCGGTCCCCGCGGCGTGATCCACAGTTTCGCGCTGCCGGACGGCAAACAAAAGATCGAGGATACCGGCCCGCTCACCAAGAAGCGGATGGAGACCATCGACGACGACATCGCCGCTCGCTCAGTGGAGTTTCTTGAAAAGCAGGTGAAGGCCGGCAAGCCGGTTTTTCTTTGGGTGAACTTCACCCATATGCATTTCCGCACCCACCCCAAGCCGGAGAGCGTCGGCCAATCGGGACGTTGGATGGGGCCTTACGCCGACGTGATGATCGATCACGACAAGAACGTCGGGACCGTTCTCGACAAGATCAAGGAACTCGGGATCGACGACAACACGATCGTGATGTATTCGACCGACAACGGCCCGCATATGAATTCCTGGCCCGACGCGGCTATGACGCCGTTCCGCAATGAGAAGAACACGAATTGGGAGGGCGCCTATCGCGTGCCCGCCATGGTTCGCTGGCCGGGCAAGATCAAGCCAGGTTCCGTTTCCAACGAGATCGTTTCGCATCTCGACTGGATGCCGACTCTGCTCGCGGCCGCCGGCGTGCCGGATATCACGGAAAAGCTCCTGAAGGGCTACAAGGCGGGGAAAACAACTTTCAAGGTCCATCTCGACGGCTACAATCTGTTGCCGTATTTGACCGGCCAGGAAGCCAAGAGTCCGCGCAAGGAGTTCTTCTACTTCTCCGATGAAGGCGATCTGACCGCCTTGCGTTACGACAATTGGAAGCTGATCTTCGCCGAACAAAAGACTCCCGGCACCCTGGCCGTCTGGATGGATCCGTTCACCATGCTGCGCGTGCCGTTGATCTTCAACCTCCGTCTCGATCCATACGAGCGCGCGACCATCACGTCGAACACCTATTACGACTGGTTCCTGGATCACGCCTTTGTCGCGCTTCCGGTGCAGACCTATGTTGGGAAATTCCTGACGTCGTTCAAGGAATATCCGCCGCGGCAGAGACCGGCGAGCTTCTCGATCGATCAGGTCATGGAAAGACTGAAGGGGCCATTGCAGCGCGATTGATCGCGTTCGATGGCGGGAGCCAAGCGGCTCCCGCCGCCGGAAACGCGGTTGGTTGTTCTGCTTCAGAATTGAGCAAATTGGTTTGCCCGGATCGCTCAATCCGAATCCGTCAATCGCCAAGGGAAGAAAACATGCGCAAACTTCTGATCGCCGCCGGCTTCGCGCTCGCAGTGTCTCCGGTCGCCGCGAGCGCCCAGACAGCCTTATCCGCCTATGCGGACGCCAAGGGCTATATCGATGTGCAGAAGCTGACCTGCTCTCAGCTCGCCGGGACATTCCAAGAAGACGCCGACTTCCTCGGCATATGGTACAGCGGCTGGTACAACGGCCTCGCGAAAAAACACGCGATCAAGGTCGATCGAGTCAAGGAAGGCATTCACGAGGTTATCGTCTACTGCAAGGACCATCAGGACAAGAAGGTCATCCAGGCGATCGACTTTATTCTCAAGGCCAAGAAAGACTGACCCTGTCTCTTAAAAGGGTTTCAAGGCGCGCGCTCCCGTGACGAGGCGGACTTTCGGGGCAGGGGCGCGGCCGCTCGCGAAAGCGCCCCATCGCGCGGCGCCCCGGCGGGCGGCGGTATAGCGTTCGCGTTCATCATCTCCACGAGGCTACATGCTCAACTTTGCCGCCGCGATCAAAAATTTCGTCGCGACGGTCGTTCGTCGCGCGGCCCCGCACAAATCGTGCGTGAACGCCTTGTTTCCGATCCTGGCGGCTTGCCTTTTATTCCATGCCGTGGAAGTCGGCGCCGCCGAGGCGAGCTATGTCGGCTCCACGGCCTGCGCTAGCTGTCACGCCGCGCAATCGAAGGCTTGGCGAAGCTCTCATCACGCCGCCGCCATGGCCGTGGCGACGCCGGAAACAGTGCTCGGCGACTTCAAGGACGTCTCCATCGANNTCGAAGGGTCGGTTTCTGCGCGACGGCGACCGTTTCATCGTCGAAACGGAAGGGCGCGACGGCAAGACCGCGCGTTTCGAGGTTGCATGGACCTTCGGCGTCGAACCGCTGCAGCAATATCTCGTCGCCTTCCCGGACGGAAGAGTGCAGGCCCTCCCATGGGCGTGGGACTCGCGGACCAAAGAGTCGGGGGGGCAGCGTTGGTTCCATCTTTATCCCGATCGACCCATCCCCAGTACGGACCCGCTGCATTGGACCGGATCCATGCAGAACTGGAACTTCATGTGCTCCGAATGTCACTCGACAGGAGTCCAAAAGGGCTATGATGCTCGGAAAGACAGTTTTCACACGAGTTTCTCCGAGATAGCGGTCGGTTGCGAGACTTGCCACGGGCCGGGCGGCGGTCATCTCGATTGGGCGAACGGCGGTCGCGATCCTGGGCGAGCCAATAAGGGCTTCGACGGGAGCTACGCGCGTCGCGAAAAAGTCGAATGGTCTCCCGATGTGAAAACCGGCAGCCCGACAAAAGGCGCGCCACGTCCGGCCGCGGATGAAGTCGAGCTTTGCGCGCATTGCCATTCGCGACGCGGCGAGATCCACGAGGGATGGCGTCCGGGCCAGCCGCTCCTCGATACGCATTTGCCATCATTCTTGGCTGAAGACCTGTTTGAAGACGACGGTCAGATGAAGGACGAAGTCTTCAACGATCATTTGTTCAAACAAAGCCTGATGTATGCGAAGGGCGTCATTTGCAGCGACTGCCATGATCCGCATTCGGGCAAACTAAAAATCGCCCGAACCGAAATATGCGGGCAATGTCATCAACCCGCGCGCTTCGCGACGAAGGAACACTCCGGCCATGCGAGCGGACCGGGGGCTCCGGATTGCGTCTCCTGCCACATGCCCGCCCGAACCTATATGGTTGTGGACGAGCGGCACGATCATTCCTTCCGCATCCCGCGGCCAGATCTGACGAAGACGCTTCAGACGCCAAACGCCTGCAACGATTGTCACAAGGACAAGACGGCGGATTGGGCGGCGCTGGCGATCGAAAAATGGCACGGCGCCAATCGGAAGGGGTTCCAAGGCTGGGGCGAGGCGTTCCATCTCGCGCGCGGCGGCGACCCGGCCGCGCGCGATCTATTGCTAAAACTCGTCGACGAACCCGCGACGCCGGCCGTGGCGCGAGCCACCGCCCTTCTCGAAGCGCAGCGGCTGCCTTCGATCTCCGTGGAGCAAGCGGCGAGTCGGTCGCTCGACGATCCCGACCCATTGGTTCGCATCGCCGCCTTACGCGCGCAGTCGCCATCCGCGCCGCTCGATCAACGTTGGCGGCGCGCGGGTCCGCTGTTGTCCGATCCGATACGGGCGGTGCGCATCGAGGCCGCCAGCGTGCTCGCCGACCAGCCCGCGGATGCGCTTGCGAACGAAGATCGCGTCCGCCTGGAGGCCGCATGGGCGGAATATGAAGCAAGCCAGAGACTCAACGCCGATCGCCCCGAGGGGCGCGCTAATCTCGCGGGCTTTCTGCTGCGCCGAGGCAAAGCGAACGAAGCGGAACAGGAGTATCTCGCCGGGCTGAAGCTGTCGCCGGCGGCGGCTCCGCTCAGCGTCAATTTGGCGGAACTATATCGCGTCCAGGGGAATGAAGGCCGGGCGGAACAAGTTTTGCGCGAAGCGCTGGCGTTGTCGCCCGAAGCGGCTTCCTTGCGCCATGCGCTCGGCCTGAGTTTGATACGCCAGAAGCGCTACGACGACGCGATCCAGCAACTGGGCCGCGCCGTCGAACTGGGGCCAGATGAGCCTCGCTACGCATACGTCTATGTCGTCGCGCTGCAATCGCGGGAGCGCCACGCAGAAGCCAAGAAGGCGCTGGAGGAGGCCTTGCTCCGCCATCCCTTCGACGTCGGTCTGCTGCAGTTGGGGCTTCCCGAGGCGCTTCGTAATGGAGACATAAAAGGCGCGGCGCTCGTCGCGCGCACGCTGTCGAATTTGACGCCGGATGATCCAAGGATTGCGCGGCTCGCGACGCGGCTCGAAAAGGGTGAGTAGACCGCTTCATGGTCGGTTTCGCGTCTCTGCGCGAACCACGCCGCGGTCCTGATCCTCGCCCGGCTTCCGAGCGGTTCGCGGGACGTTCGCGGCGCCTTTCCGATGATTAAATATACAATTTTATATCGAGCCCTCGCCGCCTTATTCAGATCGGCTCCGGCCCGCGCGAAATCGCGGCGACGCCCGTGCGCGAGACCTCGACGAGACCTATGGGGCGCATCAGATCGACGAACTCGTCGATCTTTTCCGGCTTGCCGGTCAGCTCGAAAATAAAGCTCTCGGTCGTCGCGTCGACGATGCGGGCGCGAAAGGCTTCCGCCAGTTGCAGCGCGTCGTTGCGATTGTCGCCGCGGCCGCGCACCTTGACCATGGCGAGTTCACGCTCCAGGCCGCGCCCGGTCACCGTCAGATCGGTGACCTGGCGAACCGGCACCAGCCGCTCCAGCTGATGCCGGATCTGTTCGATGGTCTCGGGCGCGCCGGAGGTTCGGATCGTGATGCGCGAGAGATGCTCGGCATGGGCGACCTCGGCCACGGTGAGGCTCTCGATATTATAGCCGCGCCCCGAAAACAGCCCCACGACGCGCGCCAGCACGCCCGGCTCGTTGTCCACCAGCACCGACAGCGTGTGCGACTCGACATTGGGGTTTGTCGTCGCCGAGGAATAGGGAGAAGGCGGTGAGGTCAGGGCGTTCATGGCGGTTCCGTCGTTGGATTGAAGGGCGAGACGCGACAAAGCGGTTTTACACCAGCATCTTGCCCTTTTCATCGATGATCGCGCCAAGCTCGATGCCGGCGTCGTCGGAAAGATCGGCCAGCAGCATGTCGTTGTGCGCCTTGCCCGAGGGGATCATCGGGAAGCAATTCTCGCCCTTCTCGACGACGCAGTCGAACAGCACCGGACCGTCATAATCGAGCATCTCGCCGATCGCCCGGTCGAGATCGCCGGGCTCGTAACAGCGAATGCCCTTGGCGCCGAAAGCTTCCGCCAGCTTGACGAAATCGGGCAGCGCCTCCGAATAGCTGTGCGAATAGCGTCCGCCATGCAGCAGTTCCTGCCACTGCCGCACCATGCCCATATATTCGTTGTTCAGGATGAACACCTTGACCGGCAGGCGATATTGAATGGCGGTCGAGAGTTCCTGAATGCACATCAGGATCGACGCCTCGCCGGCGATGTCGATGACGAGGGATTTTGGATGCGCCAATTGCGCGCCGATGGCGGCGGGGAGGCCATAGCCCATCGTTCCGAGACCGCCCGACGTCATCCAGCGATTGGGCTCGTCGAAGTGATAATGCTGGGCGGCCCACATTTGGTGTTGGCCGACCTCCGTCGTGACGTAGACGTCCTTGTCCTTGGTCAGCTCGTAGAGCCGCTGCACCGCGTATTGCGGCTTGATGGTCGTCGTGGAGTTGCGGTACGCGAGCGACTTTTTGGCGCGCCAATGGTCGATTTGCGCGCGCCAGGCGTCGAGCGGCTGCTTTTCCGCGTGCATCGCCTCCGAGCGCCACACGCGCACCATCGCCTCCAACACATGGCCGCAGTCGCCGACGATGGCGAGATCGACCTTCACGTTCTTGTTGATCGAGGAGCGGTCGATGTCGATGTGGATTTTCTTCGANNGCCGACGGCGATCATCAGATCGCAGTCGTGCATCGCGTTATTGGCCTCGAAAGTGCCGTGCATGCCGAGCATGCCGAGCCAATTGGCGCCCGAGGCCGGATAGGCGCCAAGGCCCATCAGCGTGGAGGTGATGGGAAAACCGGTGAGCGCGACAAGTTCGCGCAGCGTCGCCGCCGCCACCGGGCCGGAGTTGATCACGCCGCCGCCGGTGTAAAACACCGGGCGCTTGGCGGCGGCCATCATCGCCACCGCCTCGCGGATCAGGGTCACGTCGCCGTCGAGCTGCGGGTGATAGGTCTTATGATGAACATTATGCGGGGGCGAATAGACGCCGCGCGCGAACTGCACATCCTTGGGGATGTCGACCACCACCGGGCCGGGCCGTCCGCTCGAGGCGACGTAAAAAGCCTCGTGCAGCACGCGGCACAGATCGTTGATGCTTTTGACGAGATAATTATGCTTGGTGCAGTGGCGGGTGATGCCGACCGTGTCGCATTCCTGAAAGGCGTCGGAGCCGATGAGATGCGTCGGCACCTGTCCGGTGATGCAGACCAGCGGAATGCTGTCCATCAGCGCGTCGGTGAGGCCGGTGACGGTGTTGGTGGCGCCGGGACCCGAGGTGACGAGCAGCGTCCCGACCTTGCCCGAGGAGCGGGCGTAGCCTTCGGCGGCGTGCGCGGCGCCCTGCTCGTGCCGCACCAGAATATGGCGCACGCTCTCCTGCTGGAACAGCACGTCATAGATCGGGAGGACGGCGCCGCCGGGATAGCCAAAGAGAACGTCGACGCCATGATCCTTCAGGGCTTCGACCACCATTTCAGCGCCGGTCATCTCTTTCGACATCGTCTTGGCTTTCCGTTTTTATCGCTGTCGCGTGTTCTTTTAGGGCTTGGCGTGGCTTGGGCAACAAAAAACCTGGGCAACAAAAAAGGCCCACAAGGGGCCTTTGGTCAAGCGCCAGTCGCGGACAACCGGGCTATGCCCGGTCCGGCGCTGGCGCGAAAAATACGAGGAGGCGGTTGATCAATTGCTGCGCCCTTGCGATTTTATAGGGCAGGAGACTAGGCGACGACGACGCGGAGGTCAACCTCGCGCCGCGAAACCCTGATCCGTCAAACGGCCGCCTTAAGTTGAAGCGATCGCCCTTCGCGCTTGGCGCCCCTTTGCGGAGCCGCGCCTTTCGTGTAGAACCGCCCGCAATCAATAACGCGCCAGGCGCCGCGCTCCGCCGGGAAGGGATCTTTTAAAATGCAGCAGGTCATCATAGCGATCCACCTCATGGTGGTGATAGCTCTCGTGGCGCTGGTGCTCTACCAGAAATCGGAAGGCAGCGCGCTGGGCCTTGGCCAGAGTGGCCTGTTCAGCGGGCGCGGCCAGGCCAATGCGCTCACGCGCGCCACGGGCATTCTCGGCACGATTTTCTTCGTGACCAGCATATTGCTGACGGTCCTTCCGGCCTGGGAGCGGCACGCCGCCGGCGGCGAGGACTGGACCACCGCCGTCGATAACAAGAATGTCCAAATCAAAGAAATCAAACCAGCGCCCGGCGCCGCGCCGGATACGACGGATAAGGCCGCTCCCGAGGAAAACGACAGCGTCTTCGAGCAGTTGAAGCGGGCCCAGGAAAAACGCCAGGCCGCCCCTCAGACCCCTACGGCGACCCCGGAAGCTCCCGCCGCGGCGCCGCAAGCTCCCGAGGCCGAGAAGCCGACGCTGGGTCCATCCCAAGAGCCCAACGCCGAGCCTAAAGCCGAGCCATCTCAGCCTTCGGCGGGGACGCCGCAAGCGCCGACCACCTGGGCGGCGCCCACCAAGTAGGCTCGCCTGGCTCTCGCCTTCGCTCGCAAAAATTCCGAGCGAAGGCGAAATCGCAGCTATCCGAATCGGCTTTTAGGCGTTAGGCGTGGAGCCCCATGGCTCGCTATATCTTCATCACGGGTGGGGTGGTCTCTTCGCTTGGCAAGGGGCTGGCCTCGGCGGCTCTGGGCGCGTTGCTTCAAGCGCGCGGCTACAGCGTGCGGCTGCGCAAGCTCGACCCCTATCTCAATGTCGATCCGGGGACCATGAGCCCCTATCAGCACGGCGAGGTTTTCGTCACCGACGATGGCGCCGAGACCGATCTCGACCTCGGCCATTACGAGCGTTTCACCGGATGTCCGGCGACCCGGCGAGACAATGTGACGACCGGGCGCATTTATAGCGACATCATCGCGAAGGAGCGGCGCGGCGACTATCTCGGCGCCACGATCCAGGTGATCCCCCATGTCACGAACGCCATCAAGGAATTCGTGCTGGAAGGCGACGAGCACGTCGATTTCATGCTGATCGAAATCGGGGGCACCGTCGGCGACATCGAGGGCCTTCCATTTTTCGAGGCGATCCGCCAACTCGGCAACGACCTGCCGCGAAGTCACTGCGTTTACATTCACCTGACGCTGCTGCCTTACATTTCCAGCGCGGGCGAATTGAAGACCAAGCCGACGCAGCACTCGGTCAAGGAATTGCGCTCCATCGGCATCCAGCCCGACATTCTCTTGTGCCGCTGCGACCGCGAGATTCCCCGCGACGAGCGTCGCAAGCTCGGCCTCTTCTGCAATGTGCGGGAAAGCGCGGTGATCGAAGCGCGCGACGCGGCCAATATCTATGACGTCCCGAGGCTTTATCACGCCGCCGGGCTGGACGCGCAGGTGCTCGCCGCCTTCGGCATNNAAATATACCGGCATGAAGGACGCCTATAAGAGCCTCATCGAGGCGCTGGCGCATGGAGGACTCGCCAATCGCGTGAAGGTCAATCTTGACTGGATCGAATCCGAGATTTTCGAGAGCGGCGACCCGGCGGCGCATCTGGAGCATGTCAACGGTATTCTGGTGCCGGGAGGCTTTGGACAACGCGGCGCGGAAGGCAAGATGCTCGCCGCCCGTTTCGCTCGAGAGCGCAAGGTTCCCTACTTCGGCATTTGCTTCGGCATGCAGATGGCGGTGATCGAAGCGGCTCGCTCGCTCGCGGGCATAGAGGGCGCCAACTCAACGGAGTTTGGCCCCTGCGACGAGCCGGTGGTCGGTCTGATGACCGAATGGCTGCGCGGCAACGAGCTCGAACAGCGCGGCGTGGGCGGCAATCTAGGGGGCACCATGCGTCTTGGCGCCTATCCCGCGCATCTGCGCGCGAATTCCCAGATCGCGAAAATTTATGGCGGTCAGGATATTTCCGAGCGCCATCGCCACCGCTACGAGGTCAACGACGCCTATCGCGAGCGCCTGGAGGCCAAGGGCGTCATCTTCGCCGGCAGCTCGCCCGACGGTCTGCTTCCCGAGACGATCGAAATCCTCGACCATCCCTGGTTCATCGGCGTGCAATATCACCCGGAGCTAAAAAGCCGTCCGTTCGACCCCCATCCGCTGTTCGCCAGTTTTATCGAGGCGGCGAAAGCGCAGAGCCGACTGGTGTGAGCAGGGAGGGGCTGGCGGAGTTTTATCGCCAGCTCGGCTCTTCGCTTTCGATGATCGAGGTTAGCTGCTCAGAGGCGATCAGACTTAATCTTCGCAATTTGCATTGCGCGGGAATTGACAAAGGCGACAAGCCGCGCAAAAAACGAGCTTAGACTTGGGGAATAGCGCGATGCGCATGCCACTCCAGGGGACAGGTTGAGCGCAATTGGGCTATCATTCGACGAGATGGGAGCTCAGTGTTCGCCCAGTGGGGCGTGCGAAGAATCCGCTGATCGAGCCGTACCGGTGGGAATTGCCCGCGATACTCGCGCTAATCGCGATTCTCGCCGCCGCTGACATTGGGGATTGGCGCGCCGAAGACACTTTGAATATCCTGGCGCCCGTGTGGTTGTCGCTGGCGCTCGGCGCGAGCGCGCTGAAAATGGGCACGGCCGATAGCAGAGCGATCTGGACGCCGCTGTTCTGGTTCCGCGTGGCGACGCTGATTTATTTCGGCCTCGGCAACATCGCGCCGATGCTCATGAACTCGGCCAGCCTCATCTATGCGCAAAGCGCGTATTTCTTTCTGCCGGCGGATGTTGAGCGGGTCAATTTAATCGCCGCGGCCGGAGTCGCCTGCGTTCTCTCGGGGAATCTCATATACGAGAAATTGTTCGTCCGCGCGCGAGCCTCCGGTATTGCACGCCGCGCGCCGCGCGCTCCCGGCGAGGCGCTACGCAAAGGAGTTCCCCTACTTTTGATCGGCGCGGGCATAAATTACTTTATCTTAATGCCAAGCTCGATGGGCTTGATCGATTTCGTGGTTCCCGGCTTCATAGCTAGTTTGGCGATGTGCGAACATGTGGGCTTCGCGCTTTTGGCGATTTGGGCGTTTGCCCGTTCCACGACCGCGGTGTTCGCCGTCGCGGGCCTGGTCGCCGTCGAGAGCTTGATCGGCCTGCTCATGCTCAACAAGAGCTGGGCGCTCTTGCCCTGGGTCTCCTTCGTGATCGGCGCGCTCAGCTACAACCTTACTATTGCCAGGCTGGCTACCGCCGGTCTATTGATTTCTTTCGCCTTCGGCATTCTCCAGCCCCTGGTGGCCTATGGCAGAAACGAGGCGTATAACAATCCGGCGAACACCGGCACGGAGATGTCGCTTTCCCAAAACTTGGTATATTTGCGCGCCTATTTCGACAATAAACAGGAAAACGACGCGGAGGACCCACAGGGGTCGCTGCTAAGGGTGAGTTTTGTCAACGTCGCCGCCTTCGTTGTCGCTCAATATGATCACGGTCTTCCCGGAGATTCGCTCCGCGCGCTCTAAGGCTATAGCGTTGAATTCATGATAGTTTGCTGCGGTGTGGGCAGGGGCGGCCCATGATGGGTCCTACTGACGCAGCTTTAAGGGCTGCGGGCGGCTTCTTTTGTCGTTATCCGTTTAAAAACAAATATATATAACTAAGTCTTAACCATAACAAAACCGCGCGAGGCGATCTCGACAGGGAGGGGCCCGACCTACCCGCTCGCGTGTGAGGTTCTATTGTTAAGTAATAGTTATATGTATTTGAATTTACGAGCGTTTGCCTCGCGGGTGAGTAACCTGCGTCAGGCTCCCCGGCACATCGCGTTCTGAATATCGAACAGTTCGTTCTTAATAACGAACGGCTGACATGAAGGTGAGCGCGCACCGCTGAATGGCGCAATGCTGCTGTCAGGTATGGCGTTAGGGCCACTGTCAGGCTGCGAGGCGGCCTTCAAGCGGGTCAGGTGGCCATGCGTAGGGGTTTGGAATGGGCGCGAAGGTGGTGGCCTATCGGCGAAAGATCGAGGCCGAAACATTCCCGGCCTCCACCTCTCCAGATAAACGCGTTTCTGTGGGTGTAGGCTGCTATTCTTGCTATTCGTGCTACTTGAGAGAACAGATAGCGAACGGATTAGGGGTGGGAAAGGCTACTTCTGCGGGTGCAGGCTGCTATTTCTGCTATTCCTGCTATTCGAGGGGCGGGAGCGCCTTTAGCGATGGGGATGGGTGATTGCCCCTGGCTGCACATTCTGGACGCATGCGCGGGCCAGCTCTGCGCTGCCGATCCACCACCCGCACGCGCCTCCAAATGCGATTAAGTGGAACCGAAAGTGGGACCGCGAGCGATGACCGATACCGTGGCCAATTAAATCAATCGCTTACTGCGATATGGCGCGGAAACTGTATCCGCTTCGCCCCTCCCCGGCTTGGTCTAGACGTGAAAGCCTATTCCACGTAATAGTCGCGTGGAATTATCGGGAGGGCTATCGCATGAAGGTGATCGGTTTCGCTGTCACGCTCACCGAACTCGTCGCGCTGCTGGCTGAACGCCGCTACAGCCTGGGGATTACAAGCCTTGCTCTGGACGCGGCGGCCGGCTTGGCTGATGGACATTGCAGTAAGATCGAATGTGGAACCAAGCGCCTCGGCCCCATATCCCTCCCGACGCTGCTTTCGAGCCTTGGGCTCAAGATAGCGCTTGTCGAGTCTGACGAACCGCTCCCGCTCCCGATTGCGGCCATACTCAACACGTCGAAGCGTATGGACGCCGCAAAGGCCCCGCCCGTCGCGTTCCTGATACCGCCCGCCACCATCCCCGCTCTAGCTGCTGAACCGACTCCACAGCCCGCGATGGCGCTTCTAGCGGCCTGATGGCGTGATGCGCTGGCCCTCCCTTTGTTCCACCGGCCTGCGTTAGTCTCACAGTATCGTGCAATTCGCGAAGGCCCCCACGGGGGTCGATCTGTGGGAATGACCCCCGCCACCCGCCACCGGCCAGGAAAAACTCGGGGTGTCGACCTCAGCTCCACCTAAGACCACGCGCGCCTTACCTCCCAGCATCGGCCCGTCTAATAAAATTACCCCAACTCCAAAACACTCATGTCAGCCGTCAGAATTTTTTCCCCAAGGAAATCATCAGCAAGCCCACACAACTCTAAGCTTTGCGCGGGGCTCCCCGCCCCAAGGAAATCACCGCCCCGCGAGTATTGTCTAATTTTATTATCCGCATAACAAATGATCCACGATCTCGCCCGGGTAATAACAACTATTGCGTTGCTCGATCCATCGATTTATGCTATTTGTTCTGTGAACAAATAGTTGAACAAGGGCAAAAACGATGGCCGCAACGCGCAAATACGCCGAAGTCCTTTCCATCGCGGATGTTCTCGCGGTGGTTACTCGTCTCGCCGATGAAGGCGGCATGAAGATTGGAACTTTCATCAAGGGCGCTGGCCTGACGGCCGACGACTACGAGTCGATCGTGGAACTCTCGGGCGATCTGCGCATCGGCAAATTGCGCGACCTTTGCCGCGCGGCTGGCGCTGAGCTGTGCGTCATCCAATCGAGCGTGCACGCGCCTTGGCGCGACCCGCATTCGCCGACGAGCCATCCCAAGCGCGAACCGGGGCTGCACGATAGTCACCTTGGAGATGCGAAATGAGCCAGGACCGCAAGCCCACTTACTGCGACCTTCGAATGAAGCAACTGGCCGCACAGCGGGCCGCGCAAGAGGCGACGATCCGCCGAAGCCCGCCGCCGCCCCCCGGCTTCACGCCCGTTCAGTTGAGGGAGTTCATTTTGGGCAAAAACCGCCTCGATGCGGAGAGGAAATCCTGATGCCCAACATGATCGACCGCAATCGCGTCAGCCATGCCGTTGCTCGCGGTCCAGCCCCCGGCCTTACGGTAGTCGAGTCGCGCCCGGCTCCGGTCGCCAACGAGCCGGCGTCCATCCATCGCGGTCCCGGCCGACGCGTCGAAAAAGGGCCGGCATTCAATGCGCCTCGGCCGCCTCTGGCCGACAATTACGACGACTTCCCCCCGCCGCTGGCCGCGTGAGTTCACCACCACGTTATCTCTGACACAAGGACACCCTCCATGGGTTCGCGCTCTTATTCCTTCGACAAATTCATGCAGCTTCACGATGGCGGGGCGGCTGTCATCGCGTCCGGCTTCGGGAAGGTTGGCGGTTCCTCCAAGATCATCGACCTTGGCGGTGCGACCAACCGCCTCGACCTTGGCATCGTCGGCTCCGAGTCGCGGATCGACGCGGCTGTCGTGATCGACATCAGCGCGCTCGCGACTGTGACCGATGGCCATTACCGCATCCACGTCCTGGGATCGTCCAGTGCAAACATGGCTTCCCCTGTTAGTCTCGGCTGCCTGGACATTGGGCTTGGAACCAGCATTGCGGGAAATCCTGGTGGTCTCGGCGTTGCAGCCAGCGAAGCCGCTCCCCTGAACACTTATACCGCCCTTCCGGCGGGCAACTCGACGTGGCCTGGCCGCCGCGAAATTCTGTTCACGAACGAGCAGAACGACATCATGAACGAGTTCATCGCGCTATATGTCGAAGTGCTGGGCTCGACCTCAGCGAGTATCCTGTTCACGGCCTTTGCTGCCGTCCTGCCGCTGGAATAGGCCCCTGCGATGGCGAAGCGCCCCACCATCGCGGAACGGCGCTCTCGCCTATCGCCCCGCGTCGCGCTGGCGATAGCCGCCCGAGATGCAGAGCATGTCGCGCTCAAGGTCGCTGCCCGCGCTGCCCGGAGCAAAGTGGCGAAACGCGCACAGGCGGCTATCAAGCTCGCCTGTCATGAGGCCGCCGTGGCGCGCCGCCGCGCTGCGGAAAAGTCCAAACGCGACGCCGATCCCGAGCGCTTCCATGCGAAGGCTGCCCGTTACCGTGCCACCCACCACGAGGTCGAAGCGGCCCGCCATGCTCGGTTTTATGCCGCGCAGAAAGCCCGCGCTGTCGAGGCCGCTGTTGCGCTGGCAATCCGCTTAGATCGCAAGGCCGAACGCAAGGCCCAGCGCAAGGCGAAGGCGCTGGCGTATCAGGTTGCCTATTACCTCTCTCATCGCGGCGCTCGGCAGCCGAGCCCCTGACATGCAAAAACGGGTAGTGTTTCAGTTTGAAATTTAAGCCCCTTGACGCGGCCTCGCGCCGCTCCCATTCCGTGGTATGCTTAGGGCAAAGCAGGAGGCGTCATGCGGCGGTATTTGATTAAGCGAAGTGGCAGCGCAGGAGTCACGCAATATCAACGGAATGAGCTAGCGAATGCGCTCTGGATCGCGTTACATTTTATCGACGATGGCCCTTCAGGCCTCTCAACAACATTGATCGATACCAAAACGGGCGTGGAATACGACACGGATCAAATCCGCGAGTTGGCAGCGCAAACTCCAGCTTGGCAAAACTCCAGTTTTGAGGCCCCCGATGCCAACCGGCCCTAAAGGCGAGAAGCGCCCCGCCGACGTGATCGCCAATACTGCCTAAATCCTAGACGCCATCGAATCGGTCGGCGTCGAGTTCATCGCCGATGAATGGCGGCGAGGCGGACGTGAGACTCAAGAAATGAGCGGACTGTCGAAAAAACTGATAATAGCGGCAGAGGGAACGTGAGTTTTTTGCCTAAATCCGGTCGGCGGACACGTTTCGAAAAGGATTGTTCCTCTAATATGCGACCGGTTGAAGCCGCATGCGGAGGTTATCTTGAGCTGGTGCGACAAATTGGCCTCTACGCCGACGATTGGGTTTGGGCTTGAGCCGCACTTTAGGCCGGCGAGCCTTATTCTAGACGCGATGGCACCCCTTCTCGATCTTCAGATGATTGGTGCAAATCAAACGTTTAGTTTGGATAAACAAGAGGCATTTGATTTGATATTTACTCTAAGAGAAGGCTTTCAATACTCGGTTTCACCAAGTAAGACGTCTGTTGCTTTCACCCATAGACTGGAGATAATGAATCAGAGCGCTGGAGCCCCCGTGGCTAAGAACCTGACTCGAAATTCA